>VBCL01000297.1 GCA_005888865.1 Betaproteobacteria bacterium
GACCTCCCGTCGCCGCGACCGGCACGAAGGCGCTGCCCATCATCATGTCTCCGTGACCCGGCCCTTGAGGGCGAAGAGCCCCTGCGGCCGCTTCTGGATGAAGACGATGATGAACACCAGCACGGCGATCTTGGCCAGCACCGCGCCCGACCACGCTTCGACGAACTTGTTGGCGATGCCGAGGCCCACCGCCGCGTACACGGTGCCGGCGAGCTGACCGACGCCGCCGAGCACGACCACCATGAACGAATCGACGATGTAGCTCTGGCCGAGGTCCGGACCGACGTTGCCGATCTGCGACAGCGCGCAGCCGGCGAGCCCGGCAAGCCCCGATCCGAGGCCGAAGGCGAGCATGTCGACGCGCTTGGTCGGAACGCCCGTGCAGCTTGCCATCGCCCGATTCTGCGTCACCGCGCGCACGAACAGCCCGAGCCGCGTACGCGCCAGCAGCAACCACATCAGGATGAGGACCGCCGCCGCGAAGCCGATGATGACGATCCGGCTCCACGGCAGCACGATACCGGTCATCGCCACGAATCCGCCCGACATCCACGACGGGTTCTCGACCTGGACGTTCTGAGCGCCGAAAATCGTACGCACCGTCTGCATGAGGATGAGGCTGATGCCCCAGGTCGCAAGCAATGTCTCGAGCGGCCGGCCATAGAGGAACCGGATAACGCTGCGCTCGAGCGCCATGCCGACCAGCCCGGAAGCCGCGAACGCCGCCGGGACGGCGCAGACCAGGTAGGCATCGAACGCTCCCGGTGCATATTTGCGGAACAAGCCTTGCACGATGTAGGTAGCGTACGCGCCGATCATGATCAGCTCGCCGTGCGCCATGTTGATCACGCCCATCAGCCCATAGGTGATGGCGAGTCCCAGGGCAGCCAGCAGCAGGATGCTCCCCAGGCTGATGCCACTGAAGACGCGGCCGATCATCTCGCCGGTGGCGAGCTTGGTCTCGACGCTGCGCAGCGACTTGTCGGCCTCAGCGCGGAGCTCCGCGTCGGGTTCGACGTAGGTGCCGCCTTTTTGCTCCAGAACACCGAGCAGCAGCGTCTTGGTGGTCGGGTTGCTGCTTTCGGCAAGCGCGCGAATCGCCGCGAGCCGCGTCGCCCGGTCCTTGCTCGCCAGGTGGATTGCGGCTTGCGTCAGCGCAAGCGACTCCTTGATCTCGGAGTCAGCCTCCTTGGCCAGCGCGCGGTCGATTGCGGGAAGAGAATCTTCGTCGGCGCTGTCCTGTAATTGCTTGGCGGCAGCGAGTCGGGCCGGACGATCGGGCGCGGACAGCTTGAGCGCGGCGATGGCCGTCGCAAGCTGCTTGCGCACCCGGTTGTTGAGAACGATGTCGTCGCGATTGTCGGGCAGCGGCGCGATGGCTTTCCCGGTCAGGAGATCGGTAGCGGTTTCACCCTGTACGTGCAGAACCTGGTCCTCGCCCACGGTCTGCACTTCACCATCGAGAAACGCCTGGAGCAGTCGCACCGTCCCGGTGTCGCCACTCGCGCCGAGCGTGCCAATCGCCTTGATCTTGGCGTCGCTCTCGCCAAACGCGAGATCACGAACCGTCTGGGGATCAACCGCCGCGGATACCGACAAAGCGAAAAACGAGGTCAATGCTGCGAGGCACGCGTACGCGAGCCTGGCGATGAAGCGTCTCATCGCGACTCCCCGCCTCCTTGGGACACCTGCGGATAACACAGCGGGCGGTGACGGGTGATCACGGACCGTCACCGCCGCTGTGCCTTGAGCTACCTATTTCTTCTCGGGCTCGTCCTTCTTGCCCTTGTCTTCCGGGATGTACGGGCTCCACGGCGTCGCCTTGATCGGGCCGGGAGTCTTCCACACCACGTTGAACTGGCCGTTCGCCTGTACTTCGCCGATGAACACCGGCTTGTGCAGGTGATGATTCTTCTCGTCCATCTTGATCGTGAACCCGTCCGGCGCCTTGAACGACTGCCCCGACATCGCCGCGATCACCTTGTCGACGTCTGTCGACTTGGCCTTCTCGACGGCCTGCTTCCACATGTTCATGCCGACGTACGCGGCTTCCATGGGATCGTTGGTGAGCGGCTTATCGGCATTCGGAAGCTTCATCTTCTTGGCGTACGCGGCCCACTTCGTCTTGAACTCGTCGTTGGCGGGATTCTTCAGCGACATGAAGTAGTTCCACGCCGCGAGGTGGCCGACCAGCGGCTTGGTATCGACGCCGCGCAGCTCTTCTTCGCCGACGGAGAAGGCAACAACCGGAACGTCGGTCGCCTTGAGCCCCGCGTTGCCGAGCTCCTTGTAGAACGGCACGTTCGAGTCGCCATTGATCGTCGACACGACCGCAGTCTTGCCGCCGGAGGCGAACTTCTTGATGTCGGCGACGATCGTCTGGTAGTCGCTGTGACCGAACGGCGTATACGTCTCCAGGATGTCCTTTTCATCGACCCCCTTCGACTTCAGGAACGCGCGCAGGATCTTGTTGGTGGTGCGCGGGTAAACGTAGTCGGTGCCCAGCAGCACCCAGCGCTTGGCGCCGCCGCCTTCCTTGCTCATCAGGTACTCGACGGCGGGAATCGCCTGTTGATTGGGCGCTGCGCCGGTATAGAACACGTTCTTGGACAGCTCCTCACCTTCGTATTGCACCGGGTAGAAGAGCAGGCCGTTCAATTCCTCGAATACCGGCAGCACCGACTTGCGCGATACGCTCGTCCAGCAGCCGAAGACGACCGCGACCTTGTCCTGCGTCAGGAGCTGGCGCGCCTTTTCCGCGAACAGCGGCCAGTTCGACGCGGGGTCGACGACCACCGGCTCGAGCTTCTTGCCAAGGACCCCACCCTTGGCGTTGATCTCGTCGATCGCCATCAGCGTCACGTCCTTGAGCACGGTCTCGCTGATCGCCATCGTTCCGGACAACGAATGCAGAACGCCCACTTTGATCGTGTCCGCGGCCAGCGCGGGCGAAACGATCGCGAGCCCCCCGGCTGCCAGAGCAACCGATACCGCCAACTGCTTCATAAAACTTCTTCGTTGCATGGAGTTACCCCGTGTCGAGTGATTGAGAACGTTCCCCTGGTGAGAGTCGCGGAACGCAGCCACACTCCGCGCTGCATTGGTGCGACAAACGGCCCGGCACGACACGTATCGCACGTTCCATGCCATATTTGCCGAGCGCGCGGTAACGTGCTGTTTTTGCTTTACTGCGCTTCGAGGCCGCGCCGGCGTGCTGTCTCGCCTGCTCGCGCCCAGCTTGCGCGCGCGCGATCCATTGCGGTGCGTCGCGTCGACGCACGCACAGTTTTGGACGCGTGGTTTCCTTCGCGCACGAGGAGCCAGCGGCGAAATCACGGATGCGCGCCTTGGGTCGCGCCGACCGTCACGGGTGGCGCGGCGAGGGAGCTCGTGGTTGCCGGCTTCAGGTCGTCGCGAGCAACCACGCGCCAACGACCGAGCAGGCGATCGCACACGCGGGCCAGAGGCGCGGCACGTGGCGGCGAATGACGTGGCCACCCGCGATACCGACCCCGTGCAGGAGCATCGTTCCCGTCGCCAAGCCGGCGAGATACGCCGGCCAAGCACCCGCGGGCGCCTCAGCGCCATGCACGAGCCCATGCACCATGCCGAACACCGCTATCGCGGCCAGACTCAGCGTCGGTGCCAAGCGCGAGCCCGCCAGCAATAGCGCACCGAGAAGGACGAGCGAGCCGGCGATTCCGATCTCGGCGATCGGTGGCGCACCGAAGGCTTGGCCACTCAGCGCTCCGACGATCATCGATGTGACGAATAGCGCCGGGGCTCTCCACCGGCTCCCTGTTTGCTGCGCCGATGCCCACAAGCCCACCGCGGCTGCCGCGAGCGAGTGGTCGAGGCCCAGCCACGGATGCGCACATCCGGACGCGAACGTGGCGCTGGCGAAATGACCCGGATGTGCCCAGGCATTGGACGCAACGAGCATGGCAACGACGAAGATCGGCAAAGAGCTCTTGCGCATCATCGACTCCTTTGAGCAGCCGTCGTCGCGACCATCCCGCGCT
>VBCL01000298.1 GCA_005888865.1 Betaproteobacteria bacterium
CCGATCGCCGCAGCAGGGTCGTCCACGTGCCCTTTGAGCCGCGCCACCCAATCGCTCGCGGGGATGCAATGCGCGGTCGTGGTCGCCACCCACGTTCCCTTGGCTGCCCGAATACCATCGCGCCAGAGATGCGGGATCAGCGCATCGGGACCCCCGTAGATCTCGCCGGCGTTGACCTCGCCGGTACCGTCGCGACCTGTGCCGGGCGTTGCCGCCGCATGGCAGAAAATGAATTCGACGTCCGGATGCGCGCCCGGCTCGAGGGCGGCCGCGACGTCCATCAGGTTCGCCTGTGCCTGCTGAACGGCGACGACGACGGAGAGCTTCGGCGCCGCATTCACTCGCTGCCCCGCACGATGCGCAGCGCGCGCCTCAACATGAGATAACCGCGCGTTGCCGGGATGTCGAGGTGCGCGTACCACCGTGGCGAGCGCAGATAGTGGGCATCGAGTCGTGGCAGGCAGCTGCGGTCCTCGCCCGGCGCAAGCGGAGCGAGGGCGGTGGTAAACGCGGCGGCGTACCGCGAGCCGATGCGCTCGCGCACCCGCCTGTTGTGATGCCCGAACGGGTACGCAAAGTAGCGCGGCCGGCGGCCGACGCGTCGCTCGATCAGCGCATCGGCCGTTGCGCATTCATCGTCGATCTCCGCGTCGGAGAGCGTCCGGCAATCGCGATGGCCGTGAGTGTGGCTCTCGATGGCGACGCCGGCACGATGCAATTGCACGATGGCATCCCAGTCCAGCATGTCGAACCGTCCCGCTTGGGCTCTGGCCGCGCCGTCGGCGACGTTACCGGTGGCGAGGAACAGATGCGCGGGCGTCCCGTGCTCGCGCAACACCGGCAGGGCTGCCGCGAAGACCGACCGCATGCCGTCGTCGAAAGTGAGCGCGACGCCGCGCACGGCGGTGGAGCCGAGCAGCGTCTCGAGGGCCACGACCGGTAGACCGCTTCGCTCGAGCGCCGCAAGAAATGCCGCGAACAGGCGTGGCGGGTACGAAAGCGGCCCGGCGGCATCGCCAATGTCGTGGAAAGTGATGACTGCGCGGAAGCTCAAGGCGTCCTCCGTGCCGCTGCGTCGATCAGCGTTTGCACATGGTCGAGATATGCCCTTACGTGCGTCGTTTCGTTGTAGGTCGTCTCGTAGGCCGCCCGGCCGCGGCGTCCCATCTCTTCGGCCAGGCGCGGCTCGCGTGCGAGGCGGTGAATCGCGACGACGAGCGCGTCCATGTCGTCGCAAACAACGCCGGCGTTCGACGCGCGCACCACCTCGCCGCAGCCCCCCGCTTCGAGCGCGAGCACCGGCGTCGAGCAGGCAAAGGATTCGACGGCGACCAGACCGAACGTTTCCGGCGCGAGCGACGGGACGATGGTCGCTCTTGCGGCCGCGTAGAGCGCTGGGAGCTCGGTGGCGGTCACTTCGCCCAGAAATCGGATATTGCGGGCGGACTCGAACTCGTGCTCGAGCGCCACGCGCAGCTCGCCGTCTCCCGCGACGTCCAGATCGTATTCTGGCAATCGGACAAAGGCATCCACCAGCTGCCGGATCCCCTTCGGCGGCGTAACGCGTCCGACGAAAAGAAACCGCGGGCGTCCGGCTCGCACGGGCGTGTTCACACCGACGCCATCGAACCTGGAGAACAAAGGCAGAATCTCGATTGGCCGCGAGATCCCTGCATCGCGATGCCTGCCCGCGGTGAATTCGCTCGGCGCGAAGAGCAGGTCGATGTTCTCGAGCTCGCGCGCGATGAGGGTGCCCAGGCGCCAGAGCTGCGGCGGCACGCCTGAACGCAGACAGCAGCTGAAGCACGTCGGACGATCGCAGGCGCGCTCGCGATTCTTCCAGAAAATGTGCGTTGGACAGAGCAGCCAGTGTTCGTGCAGCGAGTAAAGCTTGGTCCGGGCACGGCCGAGCGAGAGCACACCGGGCCCGCCGACAAGCGAGATGTTGTGAAAATGAATGACGTCGAAGTCCCGGGCGAGGATCGCTTCGAGCTCGCGGCGCTTCAGCCCAGGTCGTCCTGTCTGCTGGGTTATCAATGGCGACAACGCGCCCCACGCGGAGCGAAGACGATGCACGACGATGCCGTCGTCTTCCGGGGGCAATGATGCCGGGACCCGGCCGCCGAGCCGGAATGCATCCTCGCAATGCACGACTTCGACTTCGTGCCCGGCGCGCCTCACGGCGCGCGCGAGCGCCTGCACGTAGACCGCGTCGCCGCCCAGGTGATACGGGGGATAGAAGGTCGTGACCATGCAGAAGCGCATCAGGGACCTAACGCCCGGCGGCGCGCTCGAGGCTCGCCATCGTGAGCTCCGCCGCGCGCCCCCAGGAGAATTGCGGCGCGCGCGCCAGCGCCTTGCGACGCAGGGACTGCAGCAACGGCGCATCGGTGGCGATGCGCGAGATCGCGCTCGCGAGCTCCGCGGCGGAGTGCGGGTCGAACAACAGGCCGGCATCACCGACGACCTCGGGAACCGCGCCGACCGCGCTTGCCAGGACCGGCACCCCGCACGTGATCGCTTCGATCGCAGGCAGCCCGAAGCCCTCGGACAGCGACGGCATGACCACCGCCAGCGCGGATGAATACAGGCAGACCAGGTCGCGATCCGGAACGAACCCGGGAAAAAGCACGCGCTCGCGCAGTAATGGGTGCCCGCGCGCATACCGGTGCAGCTCCTCCGCGCAGGAATGAAAGCCGGCGCCGGCAGGGTCGCCGGCGATGACCAGGTACAAATCGTCGGTGCCGCTGCGGGCTATCGCCTCGGCAAACCCCTGCTCCAGCAGCAGCAGGTTCTTGTGCGGCGCGAGGCCGCCGACAAAGAGCAGGAAGCGAGCCTTCGTCGGCAAACCGATGCGCGCTCGCGCGGCCTCGATTGCCGCCGCATCGCCGGTCGGACCGAACTGAGGACCCGCTGCTTCGGTTGTAACGTCGATTCGTTCGGGGGTCACCTTAAGATAGCGGACGATATCCTGCTTCGATGCCTGGGAAACGGTCAGCACACGCGTTGCCTGCCACAGCGCCGAGCGAACCTTGAGCGCCCAGAAACGGCGACCCCGGCGTTCGGGAAAAACCAGCTCCGGATACTTCTCTGCGATCGCATCGTGGACTCCCACGACCGATTTCTGCCCGGGTCGCAGCGGATACCACGAGTAGACCGCTGGAAAGAAGAACACGTCAAGGCGATGCGCTGCTGTGGCCAGCGAGCACGCGGCGACGTCGGCCAGACGGCGGCGCGACGCCGCAACGGCAGCCTCGACGACCGTTGCACGGGTCGCCACCTGTACGACCGTCGCGCCCAGCGCCTCGATCTCCGATGGGACAGGACCGTCGAAGAAGATCGTAAAGTGGTGCCCCGCGCCTCTGGTGAGCAGAGACGACACCAGCTCACGCGTGAATCGGCCGAATCCGCGCTGATTCCACCAGCAGGTGCCGTCGATCCCGATCTTCATCAAACCCACGCGTCCAACGTATGTCCGGGCCCGGCGAGATAGCCGACGGCTTCGCCGATCGCCCACGCGGTCTGCATGCAGCACACCCACGCTCCAACCGCCCACCACCGTTCGTGCGGCAGTGCCGCGCTCATCGCGCGCAGGCCGCGGCCGGAGAGTACCCACGGCAGCAGGAATGCCTTGAGCAGCCACCACGTCCGCCGACTCGCGGATGCATTCCGAGCCCGCATGCCGCCATAGAGACGCCCGTGCCGGAAGCGCCCGCCAAGCCCCGTTCCGCGATCGTCACCCGGACGGTAGTCGACCGCCATATCCGGATGCATCAGCACACGACCACCGGCGGCAAGCAACGCAGCGTTGGTCTCCATTTCGAGCAACGGCCGTTGCTCGCTGTGAACGCCTCGCAACGCTGACTTGCGGTAGGCAAGGTTGTTGCCCGGCAGGCGAGCCACGTCGAACGCGCCGGAGCGTTCGGGTTTGCGGCCCGCTGCGAGCCGGTGGATCGCGACCGGGTGAACGCGGTCGTACTCGCAACACCCCAGTGGCAATTGCCGGTAGGAGAGGGTGACATCGATCCCACCGCCGGTAGGGTGAACGCCTCGGCGATCGCGGCCGACCAGCGCCCTTGTGGGAGCGAACTGTCCTCGAGCAGAGCGACCAGCTCGGTTTCGGCCGCGTCGATGCCGCGCGTGCGTCGCTGCGGTACCGACTCGCCTCCGGCGTCGATGAAGCGCATCGCCGGAAAGCGAACCCGCCACGATGATGCGTCGTCCATGTCGGGTCCGAGCACCACAACGCAGGACGCGCCTTGCGTCCCCAGGACGTCGAGACATGCGGCCAGGCTCGGGCCGCCGTACAGCGCGATGACGACGACCGTGCAGCCGGACGGCGACATCAGCGATTAGCGCGAGCCATCGCGGGCGAGCTCGCGCTCGACGTGATCGCACCATTGCGCGACCCCGACGATCGTCTCCCGACTCACGGGAGACACTGCTCCGTTGCGAATGGCCGCGTGGAACGCCGCGATCAAATGCCTGAGGCCGGGATATGCCGGCTCGCGCTCGAACAACCGGTGCGCGAGGTTGCCCGCCGCGGCGAGCGATTGGCTCGAGGCGGCGGCGAAAGGCTGGATGATCTTGCCACAGCGACCGCGGCGATCGGGTTGCACGGCGACATAGCCATGGAAGAAATCCAGCAGCAGCGTGCCACCGCTGCAGAGCAATCGCGCCTCGCATCGCGGCGGCCGGGCATGGGCGCTGATGTACCGTCCCGAAGCGACCATACGCGGCACACTCGCCCTCGCCGGGCCGCGTGGCGTGCCACGTCGCAAGATCGGCACGTCCGTCCGGAAACAGCCCCGCCAGGATTGACGGCGGATGCGGCAGTACCTCGCGTACCAGCCCATCGCCGTCGGCGCCAAGCCGGTCCGCTCCGGTGGAACATATCGTGATCTCGGCACGGATCGCGCGTCCCATGGTCGCCAGCCGCTTCTGCGCCAGCTCGAAGCCGCGTTGGAACGGAAACTGGTAAACCGGGCAGACGAGCGCGACGTGGGCGTCAGCGATCTGCAGCAGCCGCTCCGTCTCGTCGGCGCTCGATGCCAGGGGTTTTTCGACCAACACGTGGACGCCGCGCGCGAGCAGGCGCTCTGCGATCTCGATATGCGTACCGCTTGCGCTGCACACGTGCGCCACGTCGGGTAGCGGCGCGGCAAGCAGCGCAGGCAAGTCAGGACAGTTTATCGCTGCCGGGTAGCGGACTCCCAGCCGCCGCAGCGCGATAGCGTCGCGGTCGACGATAGCGGCGATCTCGGCCCCCGCTCGAACCGCGTAGCGCGCGTGCCAGGTTCCCATCAGCCCCGCGCCGACGATCGCCACGCGTAGCGGTCGCCCGGACTTCGCCCCCGTCACCGCCGCCGCCGTCGCAGCGCAAGACGATTGTAGATGTATACGAAGGCGCGACAGGCGACATACCCGAGCGCGAAAAGCTCGAGCGCTCCGATGAGGCTGCCGACCGTGGTGACGGTGTATCCAGGAAGAATCTCGGCGACGAGCCAAGCATGGACGCTCTGCGCGGCGGTCCCGCGCAGGACCAATACGTTGGTCGTGGTCAGAAGGCCCGCAGCGCCCGCAGCCCCGATCGCGAGCCCGAGGGCATGGCCGTCGAGGCGCAGAATCGCCCGCGGGAAATCCTCGCCGTCGCGTTGCGCGAGCGTGAGCTCATTCACTTTCTCGAGCGCGAGACGGCCATTGAGACGATAAATGCCGCCGCCGAGAAGGGCGCCGATCGCAGCGCCCCAGGCGAAGCCGATCAGAGCGCCGGGCCAGCCGGGCCCGTAACCAGGGAGAAACACGCCGATCAGCGCCGTCACCAGCCCGCCGTGTCGATCCGCGCCTGCGCCAAGCAAGGCGAGCGCCGTCAGCGCGAAGCCTGCAAACAGGCCGAGGATCACACTGAAGATGATCGTGTTGACGCGCAGCGTCGCCTGCAACAGCTCCCGGTCGGTCATGCCGTCGGGGGCGACGAGATCGTTCGCGGGCGAAGCGCGCTCCATCGCGGCTCAACGAATCAATCGATGGAATACGAGGCCAGGCTCGCGCGCATGCGAATGACCGCGATCAGCAATCCATGGGCGAGGTTCCACGCGCCGGCCAGCGCAAACCCGATCAGCCCGCCGACCACGCCTGCATACACGGCGCCGATCCCCGCACCCACCGCAGTGACTGCATAACCGGGAAAGAATTCCGCGAGCTGCGCGAGATGTGGACCGACAGGAATGCCAGGCGGGGCCCCCTTCAGGACCAGCAAGCGGGTCAGCGCGAACAACGCCAGTGCAGCCATGACCGCGCTGGCCACGACGAACGCAATAACGTCGAGTTTCGCGAACGCCCACATTATAATCGCGTCGTGCCGATCGGCAGGCGATCGCTCCATAGCGGCAAGCCTCGTATGCTGGTGGTTCCAGTCTAATCAGGCATCGACTATCTTGCAACCAAACACGCTTCCATCGCAGCACGACTTCCATCTCGAGTTTCGATACGAGATCGCCTTTCCGCTTCGCGTCGAGGTCGAGACGCACCCGGCTTCGCCGATTCGCCACCGGTTCGGTCGACGTCGAGGCGATCCGCTGGTCTCGCGCTAAGCCGCGGTAACTCGCCACCCGGCTGCCATGGCAACGCACACGACCGCCGTCATTATCGGCGCCGGGCCCGCGGGACTGACCGCCGCGCTGGAGCTGCTTCGGCGGACCGATGTCAAGCCCATCGTCATCGAGGCGTCGGACGCGGTCGGTGGAATCTCGCGCACTGTCAACTTCAACGGCTACCGGATCGACCTGGGCGGGCATCGCTTCTTCTCCAAGTCCGACTGGGTGATGAACTGGTGGCAGGATATTCTGCCGATCGAACCCGCCTCGGCGGCCGCGAGCACGACGATCACCTATCGCAACGCGCATCGAAACCTCGACGTTCAGCCGGCGGCAGCGGCAGGCACCGACACCGACAAGGTGATGCTGGTGCGACGCCGGCTCTCGCGCATCTACTTCCTGCGCAAGTTCTTCGACTATCCGTTGAAGCTCAACCTCGCGACCGTCGCCAACCTCGGGCCGTTACGGTTCGCGCGGGTTTGCCTGAGCTACGCGTGGGC
Source organism: Betaproteobacteria bacterium (assembly GCA_005888865.1). Taxonomy (GTDB): domain Bacteria; phylum Pseudomonadota; class Gammaproteobacteria; order Burkholderiales; family Casimicrobiaceae; genus PALSA-1003. The sequence goes on from VBCL01000298.1 coordinate 7,097, forward strand.
CTCGCTTTTTCCGCGACGTCCCGAGAAGAGCCTCGAGGATTTTCTGGTGAACCGGTTCGGGCGCGAGCTCTACCGCACGTTTTTCAAGTCGTACACGGAAAAGGTGTGGGGCGTTCCGTGCGAG
>VBCL01000299.1 GCA_005888865.1 Betaproteobacteria bacterium
AGGCGAGCGCATCGATCAGCTCACGGCCCCGGCCATGCGGCCCTTTCGTCGCGAGATGCAGGCGGTGTTCCAGGATCCCTATGCCTCGCTCAACCCGCGCATGCGCGCGGCGGATATCGTCGCCGAACCGATTCACAATTTCGAGGAACGCGCTCCGCGGGAAATCCACGAGCGGGTGCGCTCGCTGTTCGAGAAAGTCGCGAATTCTCGGGCGGACAGAGGCAGCGCCTCGGCATCGCGCGGGCGCTGGCACCACGGCCGAAGCTGATCGTCTGCGACGAGCCGGTCTCTGCGCTCGATGTCTCGGTGCAGGCGCAGGTCATCAACCTGCTCGCCGATCTGCAACGCGAATTCGGCCTGTCGTATCTGTTTGTCGCGCACGATCTCGCCGTGGTCGAGCACATCAGCCATCGGGTTGCCGTGATGTATCTCGGCCGGATCGTCGAGATCACGTCGACCCGTGAGCTCTTCGGCAATCCACTGCACCCTTACACCGAGGCGCTGCTCGCAGCCGTTCCGGTGCCGGACCCCACCGTCAAGAGGAAACGCATTATTCTCGCCGGTGACGTGCCGAGTCCCATCAAGGTTCCCGCGGGGTGCCGCTTTCATACCCGTTGCCCCTATGCGTTCGATCGCTGCCGGGTCGAGGAGCCGGTCCTCAAGGAAACCACGCCAGCACATTGGGTCGCGTGTCATTTGCGCGAAGCGCCGGGCGCAATGCCGAGCGGTCTGACGAATTGAAGCGTTTGATGCGAGAGGAGACCACAGCGTGAGCCGCCTGAATCGCTTGAGCGCGACAGCGATGGCGCGCCAGCTTGCGACGCGAGAGATCAGCGCCGTGTCGCTGCTGCGCGACTGCCTCGAGCGCATTGCCGAGCGCGAGCCCACAGTGCACGCCTGGACAGTCGTCGACGGCGATGCCGCGATGGAACGCGCGCGCATGCTCGACTCCCAGGCTTCGGCAGGATTGCTCCACGGAGTGCCGATCGCGGTCAAGGATTTGATCGACACCTTTGATATGCCGACTTGCTACGGCTCGCCGATCTATGCCAACCATCGGCCCGCCGCGGATGCGGCCTGCGTCGCTCTCGCGCGTGCGGCGGGAGCGGTCGTCGTCGGCAAGACGGTCACGACCGAATTCGCGACCTTCCATCCCGGGCCGACGTGCAATCCCCGGAACCCGATGCACACACCGGGTGGGTCGTCGTCGGGCTCGGCGGCCGCCGTGGCGGATTGGATGGTTCCGCTCGCCTTCGGCACGCAGACCGCCGGCTCGATCATTCGTCCCGCCGCGTACTGCGGCGTCGTGGGATACAAGCCCACCTACGGCACGATCAATCGCGTCGGAACGAAGATGATCTCCGACACGCTCGATACCCTCGGCGCGCTGGCGCGAAGCGTACCGGACGCAGCGCTTTTTGTCGCCGCACTCAGCGGCCGGCGGGAGCTCGTGATCGAACGGTCGACGGCGGACGCTCCACGAATCGGCATGTGCCGGACTTACGAGTGGGACCGTGCGCAATCCGAGACGATTGCCGCGTTCGAGAATGCAGGAGCGCGGCTGCGCGCTGCCGGCGCGCGCGTTCGGGACGTCACGTTGCCGTCGCCCTTCGCCGACCTCGCCAATGCTCAGATCGTGGTCATGGTATCGGAAGTCGCGAGATCGCTGTCGCACGAGTGGCTCGCGCACCGCGAAAGCCTGAGTGCCGAGATGATCACCATGATCGAAGCCGGGCTCGCGGTGTCGCCGGAGCGATACGACGCCGCGCAGTCACTGGCCCGGACCTGCCGGCGGATGCTGCCGGAGGTCTTCGACGGGTCCGACGTCCTGGTGGCGCCGAGCACCATCGGCGAAGCTCCGCCGGGAATCCAGGCGACGGGTGATCCGCTCTTCAACCGGATATGGACGATGCTCCGCACGCCGTGCATTCATCTGCCCTGCGGCGTCGGGCCGCGCGGATTGCCCGTGGGCATCACCGTCGCGGGGCCGATCGGTTCGGATCGAGCGACGCTCTCCGCCGCCGACTGGATCCATCCGCGGGTCGGCAGCACCGATCCGGAATCCGATTGAGCGAGGGCATCGATGAACGCGACATCCCAAACCCTTGCCAGCTCGAACGTCACGCCGACCTCGATCCGCGTCGACGGCGCCCGCCTGTGGCAGTCCCTGATGGACCTGGCGCAGATTGGCGCCACACCCAAGGGAGGTGTGCGCCGGCTGGCGCTCACCGATCTCGACCGGCAGGGACGCGATCTCGTGGTGGGCTGGCTGCGCGATGCGGGCGCGAGCACGGAAATCGACGGCGCGGGCAACGTCTTCGCGGTTCGGCGGGGGCGAGACGATGCGGCACCCGTGGTCCTGACAGGAAGCCATGTCGATACCCAGCCTTCGGGCGGCAAGTTCGACGGCAACTACGGCGTGCTCGCCGGATTGGAAGTGCTACGCACGCTCAACGATGCCGGCGTCGTGACCACGAAGCCGGTCGGCGTCGCCATCTGGACCAACGAGGAAGGCACGCGATTCATTCCCACGATGGGCGGATCGGGCGCCTTCGCGCGCGTCTTCACGCTCGACTATCTTCTCGCCCAGCGTGATATCGACGGCATCTCGTTCGGCGAAGCGCTCCACAGCATCGGTTATGCCGGCAGCACTCCTGTCGGCGAGCTTGCGGTCGACGCATACTTCGAAGCGCATATCGAGCAGGGACCCATTCTCGAACGGGAAGATCGAGTGATCGGCGTGGTGACGGGTGCGCTGGGTCAGCGCTGGTACGACTGCATCTGGACGGGTCAGGATGCGCACGCCGGGCCGACGCCGATGGAGGCGCGTCATGACGCCCTGCGTGGCGCATCCAGGATGGTGGAAGCGGTCAACGCGATCGCGCTGCGACACGCGCCCGATGGCCGGGCCACCGTCGGCTTCATGCAGGTCAAGCCGAATTCCCGCAATGTCATCCCAGGCCAGGTCACGATGAGCATCGACGTCCGGCACCCCGATGACGAGGCGCTGGCGAGAATGGACCGCGAGCTGCGCGAAGCGTCATCGGTCATTGCGCGCGAGCTGCGGTTGGAATGCGAACTTCGGCAAGTGGTCGAGTTCCCTGCGTCGCACTTCAACGTCGATTGCGTGAATTCCGTGCAGAGCGCGGTGGAGATGCTTGGGCTTTCGAGCCGGAAGATCGTGAGCGGCGCGGCGCACGACGCGGTCTACCTGTCACGGGTCGCGCCGACGTCGATGATCTTCGTGCCGTGCAAGGATGGCATCAGCCACAACGAGATCGAGGACGCGCGTCCCGAGCACCTCGAGGCGGGCGCCAATGTGCTGCTGCACGCGATGCTCGCGCGTGCAGGCGTTTGACGGGATTTCCGAGGGTACAGTTATGAGCGCACCGCCGAAAGAGGCGGCTGACCGACTGGGCCTGATCGCCAAGATTCTCGGTATCGTTGTGGCCGTCTTCTCGGTCATGTTCGGGATCAATCAGCTCACCGGTCTGGTCGCAGAGGCACGGCAACGAGACCATGGCGTGGCGGACCTGCTCGCGGTCAGCGCGGCCGAGCAGGGTGCCGCGCGGTACTCGGCCGCATGGGGCCATCTCGAAGAGGCAGCGAAGCTCGTCGGCGCGCCGGGAATCATCGCCAGATTCGTCGGGGGCTCGGCCCAGGCTGGCGGACGAATCCACGTTCGCCAGGAGGACCTCGCGATGATCTGGCTGGAGCGCGTTACCGTTTCCGGTTCCCAGAGCTTCACCGACGTCGTCAGCACGGTTTCACCCACTCTCGAGCTCGGCGCCACCCGGGCGGCCGGCGCCCGGAAGGGTGACCTCCTCGCGCACCTCGGCTGGGCTGAGTTCCTGTCTCGGCGGGAGGGCGCTCCAAGGGCAGATCCGACGCCGCGATACCGCGAAGCACTCGCGGCCGATCCCA
>VBCL01000300.1 GCA_005888865.1 Betaproteobacteria bacterium
TGATCGCGGAGATCGAGAAGATCCGCACGGCCGGCGCCGCCGTGGTCGCTCATGGCATGCGCTTCAACGCCGGGCACGCGCTCAACTATTTCAACGTTCAGCCCATCGCCGCGCTGCCCGGCGTGCGCGAGCTGCATATCGGCCACGCGATCGTCAGCCGCGCCGTGTTCGTCGGATTGCGGGAGGCGGTGCGCGAGATGAAGGGGCTGATCCGGGAGGCTGCGGGGTGAGGGGAACGTTGGTCGACGCTAATACTCAGGCACGCTCCGGCGCGGCAAACGCCGCCGTGGGTGTGACGGCAGGGCGCCGCGGCGAGCGAGGGCGCGTTGCGGCGCAGTCGTCGATAAGCGGGTGGCTCGTGCGCGGCGACGTGTGCGCTGCCCGCGCCCGAGCAGCCGCGCCGCCGTGCGCGCCACGCGCCCGAGCAACCGCGCCGCCGTGCGCGCCACGCGCCCGAGCAACCGCGCCGCCGTGGGCGCCACGCGACAGAATAGGCGCGCCGCCGTGCGCGCCACGCGCCCGAGCAACCGCGCCGCCGTGGGCGCCACGCGACAGAATAGGCGCGGCGCCGTGCGCGGCAAGCAGACCGGAATGACTGCGCTCCCGCGCGGTCCGTTGATGCTCGACATCGCGGGGCTCGAGCTTTCCGCCGAGGATCGCGAACGCATCAGCCATCCGCTGGTCGGCGGCGTGATCCTGTTCACCCGCAACTACGCCGCGCCGGCGCAGCTCGATGCGCTGACCGCGTCGATCCGCGCTCTGCGCGATCCGCCGCCGCTCGTCGGCGTCGATCACGAGGGTGGGCGCGTACAGCGCTTTCGGCAAGGTTTCTCGGCGTTGCCGCCGATGCGCGAGCTTGGGCGAAGCTGGGATCGCGACGCGGCTGCGGCAGCCGAGGAAGCCGAACGGATTGGTGCACGCATCGCTGGCGAGCTCTCCGCCCACGGCATCGACTTCAGCTTCGTTCCAGTGCTCGATCTCGACTACGAACGGAGCGCCGTCATCGGCAATCGGGCCTTGCACCGCAACCCGAACGCAGTGGCTCACCTCGCAAGCGCGCTCCGGCGCGGCTTACGTGCCGGTGGCATGGCCGCGGTCGGCAAGCATTTCCCAGGTCATGGGTACGTCGAGGCGGATTCGCACACCGAGAGTCCGGTGGACGACCGATCGATCGCGGTGATGGAAAAGGAAGACCTCGTTCCGTTCCGCGTGGTGGTGAGACAGGGCATCGAGGCGATCATGCCGGCGCACGTGATCTATCCGGCCGTGGACGCGCTGCCGGCCGGCTTTTCGCGCGTCTGGCTCCAGGACGTACTGCGCCGTCAGCTCGATTTCGATGGGCTTATCTTCAGCGACGATCTATCGATGGCCGGCGCGAAGGGCGTTGGCGGCATCGTGGTGCGCGCTGAGGCGGCGTGCGCCGCGGGTTGCGACATGGTGCTCGTGTGCAACGATCCGGACGGGGTCAGCGAGCTTCTGTCGCACTGGCGACCGAAGGCGAATCGCGACCTCGCGCGGCGTTGCGCTGCGATGGCGTCGAGCACGGCCCGGGTCGGACAAGCGGCGCGGCGCATCCACGACGCGCGCGTCGACCCGGCGTAGACTGCGCCGCAGCAAGGAGAGGGATTGCATGGCAGAAGCGGATAGCACAACGCTTGGCGCGTTGATCGCGCCCGGTTCCGCAGCCGAGTTTCTGCGCGACTACTGGCCCGACAAGCCCTTCGCCGCCCACGGCGACGCGGCGCGGTTGCCGCCATTTCTGCGTGCGCCGGAGCTCGACAGCATCGAGACGCTTTCACGCGTCTATCGCGGCAACCTGCGCTTCACCAGCGGACGGCGCTATCAGAAGATGCTCGCGATCGACCAGGTCCATGCGGCGTCGCTCTATCGGATGGGGCTTACCGTCCAGTTCGAGGACATTGCACCCTTCGTCGCGGCGACCGCGCCCGATCTGAGGCTACTCGAGGCGGAGCTGGGTGTGGCCAGGGGCTCCGCCCGCGCGAGTGTGTTTTCCTCGCCATTAGCCGACGGTCTGTCGGTGCATTTCGACGCGCAGGACCTGTTCTCGATTCAACTCAAGGGCACGAAGCGCTTTCGCATCGCGCCAGTGCGCGAGCTGCGTTACCCGTATGGAACGCAATTCGTGCCCGACACCGAGCCGTTTGACTTCCTCTATCCGCAGGTGCCGAACGGCTTCCCCGACCCGGCCGGCGCGGAGTTCACCACGGTCGACATGGAACCCGGCTCGGTGCTGTTCGTGCCGCGGGGGACCTGGCACGCCACCGAATCGGGAGGCGATTCGCTCTCGGTCAGCATCGGTCTCTATCTTCCGTCCGCGGCGGATTGCGTCCTCGAGCAACTCCAGCTCTTACTGCTCCAGGATGCCGAGTGGCGGCGTCCGCTTTACGGCGGATGGGGCGAAGGCGAAGCATGCGACGCGGCCGCGGCGCGACTGTCGCGGCTCCTCGCTCGATTGCCCGAGGACTGCGCGGCACTCAAAGTCGAAGACGTGTTGGCTGGGCTCCTTCCGCCGGAGCAACGCCTGGCGACGATCACGCCCGAATCGCGGTTCCAGAAGACCCCGCACTCGCACCTGGAGAGCGCGCCCGCTCCGGCCGCGCGCGGCTACGCCAGCGAGGTCCTGCTGATCATTCTCGCCGATCCCAACTATGGCGAGCGAGGGTCGACCCGGCTGGAGGTCGCCCCGGAAGCAGCGGCGGTATTCCGCTGGATGGCGGAGCGTCGCGCTGTGTTTTCCGCCGGAGAGCTGGCCGAGCGTTTCTCGATCGCCCAGCACCGCCAGATACTCGAAGCGGCTGCGCGCTCAGGTCTCATCCGTCTGCTCTGGTTCCCGACGCTGTCGCCTGCAGAACGTTCGCGCGGAGATGCCGGGTGAAGTTTTCGGCCGCGGGCGCGACACAGCGTGATCAGCTTGCCTCGCGAGGCCACCGAGACCCCGCGGTCTCGCCGGTCGACGAAGGCAGCGATTCCGAGACGCCTTTGGGCCGGAAGACGAAATGGGGATAGACCTGCTCCGGAAGCAGTCTCTGTTCACACAAGAGAACCTCTGTCATGGCGTCGAATGCTCCGATGCACGAGCTGGCCATCGGATCGTCGAGCACGACGTAGCCGCCCGGCTCGTAATACGGCTCGCATGTCGCCAACAGGTACCTGATCGGTTCGTAAATATCGCAGTCGATATGAACCAGCGCCATCAGCGGCATTGATGCCAGGATCAAGGGGAGTGTCTGGTCGAAAACGCCGGCAACGGGCACGAGATGGGCCTGTAGCCCTTCGGAACGAATAAAGTCCTGGAAGCCGCGGAAGTCAGCGTCTCCGAAGTCGCCCACGCTGTGCAAGTCCCGCTCCGGGTTCGTTTCAGGCAGACCCTCGAAGGTGTCGAACGCATAGACTTTCGTGCTTCGATCCAATGCCCGCAAGACACAGGCAATGAAGGCCGCAGACCCGCCTCGGTAGCTGCCGAATTCGAAAATGTCGCCCCGCAGAGCGGGCCAGCCATATTTCAGGATCAGGAAGATGTTAGCGAGCTTCGTCGGAGTTACGACCGTTCCGCGGCGCATCGCGTAGTCCAGAGCCTCCCGGAAAAGAGGGTCCTCCCGTACTCGCTCCTCGTAGAACCTGCCGAACTCGAGTCCCCATCCACGCAGGTAGCCGGCGCCCAGGTCGCGCCCATGATGAACGCGAATCGGGTAACCGCCTGGGTCAAACACGACGTCTAGACTCAAAGCCCTGCCCCCGGGCCCGTTTGGGTCGTCGGCCGCCTCATGACTTGTCAAAACGGATGCGGCCAGCGTCCGCCGAGATGCAGCGTGAGCTCTTCGGCGAGATGCGCGACGATCTTGCCAAGGTGGCGGACGCGCTCGTCGGAGAGGCGCGCCGAGGGGCCGGCGATCGAGATCGCGCCGAGCGGCTCGGCGTGCTCGTCGTAGATCGCCGCGCCGACGCAGCGCGTCGAGCGCGCGTGCTCCTCGTCGTCGAACGAGTAGCCGCGCTGGCGGATGACCCGCAGCGCCGCCCACATCGTCTCCATCGCGACGATCGTGTTTTCGGTGATGCGCGGGAGGCCCTTGACCTTGAGGATCGCATCGACCTGCGCGTCGGGCAAAGCGGCGAAGAGTGCCTTGCCGACGCCTGACGCGTGCAACGGCACGCGACTGCCGAGCTTGACCAGCGTGCGCATCATCTCGTGGCACTGCACCTGCGCGACGAACACCGCCTCGGTGCCGTCGAGGATCGCGAGGTTGGCGGTTTCGCCCGCCTGCTCCATCAGCCGGTGCATGTAAGCGTGGCTCTCGGCGACGAAGTCGCGGTTGGCGAGGAACGTGGTACCGACGGCGAACGCCTGCAGGCCGATGAACCACAGGCCGAGGTCGCCGGCCTGGTGAACGTAACCCATCTTCTCCAGCGTCGCGAGCAGGCGATGGGTCGTCGACGGCGGAAGCTGCACGCGGTGCGCGACGTCGGTCAGCGTCAAGCCGCTGCCGCTCCGGGCGAGCGCTTCGAGGATCGATAGCCCGCGCGTGAGGCTCTGAACCTGCCCGGTCGGCGCGCCGGGCTTGCTGGGAGCGCGACCGCGACGAGGAAGGATGCGGGGCGGTATGGAAAAGCGGTGTGACATGGCGACCTAGGCTAGCCTAAGATGCGGCGTGACCGCAAATGCGCGCCCCGCGATATCGATGTCGAAGGTCGCCGCGAGCAGCGCCTCCTCGGAAAGCGTGACGTCGCGCCGCGCATAACCCATGGCGACGGCGCGGTCGAGCTTGCGGCTGAAACCGGCTGAGGTCAGCTCGCCGACGTTCTTCCCATCCATGAGGATCGGTTCGCCACCCCAGGGGAACGCGGTGGGATCGTCGAAAGTGAAGAGCACGAGACGCTTCTTGAGTCCGTGGGCGCGCTGGAGCAGTAGCGCTTCGCGGCCGATGAACGGTACGGCCTTGTCGAGCTTCACCGCGTACCCGAGACCGGCCTCCCATGGCGTGTCGTCCGGTCCCAGCTCGGCACCCCAGGCACGACGGCCGGCCTCGATGCGCAGGGCATCGATGGTGTAATAGCCGGCATCCGTGAGATCGAGCTCGCCGCCGGCGGACCACAGCGCCTCGTAGAGCGCCAGGCATTGATCGGTCGGCACTGTCAATTCGTAGCCGGGTCCCCCGACATAGCTCATCCGCGCTGCACGGACGCGCGCGTAACCCACGTCGATCTCGCGGGTCGTGGAAAACGGCATTCCCGCCTTCGACAGGTCGTGCGGCGAGAGCCGGGCGAGCAGCGCTTCGGACTTCGGCCCCATGACCGAAATGATCGAGAACGCCGACGTAACGTCGACGAGCGCCGCGAATTCGTCGTCGCGGATGTGGCGCTGGATCCAATCCGCGTCGCGCGTCGCCTGTGACGATCCGGTGAGAATAAAGAACGTGTCAGCGGCAAGCCGCGTGATCGTGAGATCGCTCTCGAAACCTCCGCGCTCGTTGAGCATCGCCGTATAGACCATACGACCGACGGAGACGTCGATCTCGTTGGCGCACAGCCGCTGCAGCACCGCCAGCGCGTCGCGGCCCTTGAGGACAAGTTTCGCGAACGAGGTCTGATCGAATACGACGACGTTTTCGCGGCAGGCACGCTGCTCTTCCAGCACGTACGGCAGCCAGCCGGGGGTATCGAGCGTGGGCAGCGGCTCGATCGCGGCTGGCGGAAGAAAGTAATTGGCGCGCTCCCAGTTGAGCTTGCTGCCGAACACCGCGCCCTTCGCCTTCAATCGATCGTAGAGCGGTGAGCGCCGCAGCGGACGCACCGTCGAGAATTCTTCTCGCGGCCAGCGCATCGCGTAGTGCAGCCCCAGCGTCTCGGCAGTGCGATCGAACAGATGTTTGCGGTTGGCATGCAGCGGCGCGAAGCGGCGGATATCGACGTCCCACAGGTCGATCGGGGCTTCGCCGCCGACGATCCATTCGGCGACGAGCTTGCCTGCGCCGCCGGCGTTGGCGATGCCGGCCGAATTGAAGCCGGCGCACACGAAATAGCCGCGCAGCTCCGGCGCCTCGCCGAGGATGAAGTTGCCGTCGAGGGTAAAGCTCTCCGGACCGTTGAGCAGCGTTCTCACCTGCGCGGTCTCCAGGCAGGGCGTGCGGTGGATCGCGTTCTGCATCAGGATCGCGAAATGATCCCAATCCTCGGGCAGAAGCTGAAACTCGAAGCCCTCGGGGATGCGTGCCACGTTCCAGGGCTTGGCGACCGGCTCGAACCCGCCCATGACCAGCCCCCCGACTTCCTCCTTGTAGTAGATGTAGCCATCGGGATCGCGCATCACGGGCAGGTTGGAGTGCACGCCGGGAATCGGCCTCGTCACCAGGTAGAAGTGTTCGGCGGAGAACACGGGCACATTGACGCCCGAGAGCGCACCGAGCTCGCGCGCCCACTGGCCGGCGCAGTTCACGATCGTTTCGCAGCGCACTTCGGCTTCATGCCCGGGCGTGCGATAACGCACACCCCTCACCCGACCTCGCTCGACGACCATGCCGGTAACGCGGGCACCTTCGACGATCCGCGCGCCGCGCATGCGCGCACCCTTGGCGAGCGATTGCGTCAGGTCGGTCGGATTGGCCTTGCCGTCGCCCGGAATCCACACCGCGCCGCTGAGATCGTCGGTGCGCAAGAGCGGGTAGACCTTGCCGGCTTCGCTCG
>VBCL01000301.1 GCA_005888865.1 Betaproteobacteria bacterium
CCCCCGGGAGCGAAGTAACCGCCACTGCCCCGGCCCGACGGCGCGGCGCCCTTGAACAGCCATTCGACGCCGATGTTCAGATTGTCGGTCAACGTGATCTCGGCGATCGTCAGCTCGATCGCGACCTGCCGCTGTGGAACGTCGAGCTTCTTCAACGCGGCCTCGATTACCGCGTATTCGACCGGCGTTGCGACGGTGAGGATGGTGTTGTTGTCCTTGTCGGCGATCACCTGGACATTGCGAACGACCCCGATACCCTCGCCGCCTGCCGCGAGCCCTGCGGTAAGCGCGCGCTGGATGGTGCTCTGCGCCGTCGTTCCGGGCGCGGCGGCGGTCGTCTGCGTCTGGCTCACGACGGTCTGGCTGGGGTTTTGCACCGGGATCGTCGGCTGGGCCAGGAAGGAAGGCGGCGAGACGATCGTTCCGCTGGGTGTCCCCGGCGCGACCTGCGGCCGAGTCTCGGGCTGCACCGGCTGCGTGACCCGACCGGTAAATGCCTGTTGCAGGAGCGGCGCCATGCGCTCCGAGCGGCCGTTCTGCACCTGGTAGACGTAGAAGCGGATCGCGGTGCCTTCTCCACCAGCCTTGTCGAGCCGCTCGATCCATTTCTTGGCCTCCTCGAGGTACTCGGGCTGCGGCGTCACGACGAGCAGCGCGTTCAGTCGCTCGATGGGGATGATCCTCAGGATCCCGGTGAGCGGGCTCTTGTCCGGGGTACCCATCGCCTTTTCCAGATCGGCCATGAGCGACTTGACCTCGGCGCTCTGCAGCGTGAACAGGCCCACCGACATGCCGGCGAGCCAGTTGACGTCGAACATGTCGATCGTCTCGTACAGGTGCCGGAGCTCGAGCTCGGTGCCGGAAAGAATCAGAAAATTGCGCAGCTCGTCGACACGGACCGTCGTCTGATCCTTCACGAACGGCTCCAGCAGCGCGGCCATCTGGCGCACGCCGACGTAGTGCAGCGGCACGATCTGCACCGAATAGCCCGCGGGCAGCGGGCGGGTCGAGCCGCCGAGCTGCGGCGTAACGTTGCCGCGCGCCGCGGCCGCGGCGGGCAGGATCTTCCAGACGCTGCCCTCCCGGGTCATGGTCGCGCCGTTCATGCGCAGGATCATCTCCATCGTGGCATGGAGCGATTCGCGCGGGATGCCGGACGTGGTGCGGATGGTGACGGTGCCGCCCACCGCGGGGTCGATCGTGTACGACTCGTTGAGGATGTCGCCCAGGATGTTGCGCACGACCTCGCGGATGTCGGCGCCTTCGAAGTTGAGGGTCACCGCCGATCCCTGCGTCGACGGCGGTTTTGGAATTGGCGGCACATCGCCGCCCTCTTCCTGCCCGGCGACGAGAATGCCGGTACCCTTGTAGAGCTTGGATTGATCCGGTGGCTTTTCGCCGGCTTTCGTCGCGGCGTCGGCCGCGGCCTCCTTGGAGGGTGCAGGCGGGGGCGCCGGCATTTGTGCTTCCCTGGCGCTCCTGGTGGTTGCGCAAGCGGCCAGGAGCAGCGAAAACGTCAAGGCAAGCGTCAGCTTTGCATAGCGTTCGTTCATCATTTTTCCGTGTTGTTGCCGGCGTCGCGTGGCGCGCCGGGTTGTTTCCTGCGCCGCGATTCGCGGCTTACCGCTGGCGTCCTCCTCCGTGGCCCCCCGTCTGACCACCGCCTGCGTTCATGCCTGTCTGCCCATCGCCTCCCGAAGCGGCACCCTGCCGCGCGGCGCGCCTGGCGGCCCGACCGGTCGGCGCCGTGGCGTCTGTCGGGCTGTTGGGCGCGACCTGCTGCGCGCGGACCGCTTGCGCGGCACGCGCGGCGCCGGCGGCCTGACCGGCGCCTGCCGCAGCCGGTGCTCCCGGAGGCGGTGGCGCCGCCGCCAGGGTGGTCTTCGGCCCCGGCGCGACCTTGAGAACCAGCTCTTCGGAATCCTCCCCCGCGTGGAACTGGACGCGGTCCGCGGTGACAAGCGCGACCTTCATGCCGTCGATCTCGTCACCCTGACGCACGACCCGTGTCTTGCCGTTGCCGACCTCCTTGAGGAAGGCGATGTTGCGCTCGCCGGTCACCGTGGTTCCCATGAGCTGGAATTGGCCGCGAACGATCTGACGCGGCCCGTCCTCGGCGGCGAGGACCGGCGCGGGACGTCGCGTGGCATTGAACAGCGTTCGCTGCACCGTCTCGGCGTGCGCCGGCAGGCCGCCATCGATCTGATAATCGGGCAGTACCGCAGCACTCACGGGCTTGGGCTCGGCCGCCGGCGGCGTGGACGGAGCACGCACGATTTGCCGGCCCCAATCGGTCTCCCAGCCAATCAGCAGCAGAAGCGCGGCCGCAGGCACGACCCAAATCATCCATCCCGGAAAGCGACCAGGGCGGAACAATACTTGCGGCAGCGCGCTCATTTCTTCTCGCCTTCCATGAGGGTGTAGCCGCTGGTGTCGAGCATCACCGATAGCTCGGGCTCGGACCCGGGTGGCGGCTTGAACCCGCGAAACGCGTTGAGCGGCCGAACGGTAATGCTGTCGACCAGCGCGTACGGCGTCTGCGTCTCGAGGGCGTAGAGAATCTTCTGCAGGTTCGGTGTCGTCGCGAAAAGCTGCACGCTCACGCCGATCTGCCGGAAATGCCCGTCTTCGCGCGGCTGCGCGATCTGGATCGTCGTGATGCGGCCGCCGTTGTTCTCGATCGCGGCGCGCACCACGTCCTGAAGCTCGGCACCGGCGAGATTAGGCGCGGTGTTGTGCAGGAAGAAGCGATGCCCGTCCCGAGCGCGCAGGGTGTCGAGCGCCTTCCGGAGCTCGGGAGCCTGCGCAGCGACGCGACGATAGACGTCGAGCCGTTCCTGCAGAGCGCCGATCGTGGTGTCGTAATGGCGGTGCAGCAGCACAAACGGCACCAGCAGCAGCGCCAGGATGAGCAACACCGCCAGTACGAGCAAGCCCACCGCGAGCGCCCGGCTCTGCCGCGCCGGGAGGTGAAGCGAAAGTGTAGCCATCAGTCCTCTTCGGTCTTCTGTTCGCCGGCAGGAGCCGGGGGGGCGTCGGGGTTGTCCGGCACCGCCGGTATCCCCTCGGTCGGGGGCGGTTGCGGCGGCGCTGTTTGATCCGCGGGCGCTGTTTGATCCGCGGGCGCTGGCTGCAGCGCGGGCGCTGGCTGCATCGCCGCTCCCGGTCGCGGCGCATCCCCTGGTGGCAATGCGGGTGCAAGAGTGGCGGGCGGTGCCGCCGGCAGCGGAGGCTGGACGCGCGGCGATTGCCCGGCACGCACGGTGGGCATGGGGCGCGCTGCGCCCGATGGCATCGGCACAGCTGCACCTGCAACGGGTTTGTCCGGAAATGGACCGAACCCGGCGGCGGTGGTAGGCGAGAGCGGCTCGTTTCGAGAGGGCGGCGGCGCAGCGCTCGGGCTCCCCGTGGGAGCCTGCGCCGAAACCGTTGAGGCCGCGGGTTTCGCCGCCGACTCGGCCGCGGGCACGACAAGCGCTGCCGGCACCGCGGACACTGCAGGCAACGCGGGCACTGCGGCGCTGAACGCCGAGGCTGGAGTGCAGGCCCAGGCGGCGGACAAGGTGCGTCAGCAACTCGAACGGATGCAGAACGACTACAACTACATTCTGGCCAAGAAGTACGCTTATCCGAGCGCGGTGCACGTGGTCGACGAAGTCACGCGGGTGCTGCCCGACGATACCTGGATCACGCAGCTCGAGCTCAAGGCCAGC
>VBCL01000302.1 GCA_005888865.1 Betaproteobacteria bacterium
AACCGCGTAGCCCATGAAGACCGCTCCCAGTCCCACCGCTGCCACGAGGTAGATCGCCCCGCTCATCCGGATCGCGAACGGCAGCAGCGTCACGGCAAACAGCGCCGCAGTGTATAGACCGATATGCAGGCGCGTATATTCCGGCCCGTGCGTCAGCGGCAGCATGGGCAGACCCGCCTTTGCGTACTCCTTCGAGCGGTACAGCGCCAGCGACCAGAAATGCGGCGGTGTCCACACGAAGATGATCAGGAACAGCAGCAGCGCCTGCGGAGCCACGTCGTTCGCGACCGCCGCCCAGCCGAGCACGGGCGGCATTGCCCCCGACGCGCCCCCGATCACGATGTTCTGCGGCGTCGCGGGTTTCAACAACACCGTGTAGATCACCGCGTAGCCCACGAAGGTCGCCAAGGTGAGCCACATCGTGAGCGCGTTGACCTTGACGTATAGGATCGCCAGTCCGGCGAAGCCAACCAGGCACGCGAAAACCAGCGTCTGAAGCGATGTGATCTCGCCTCGCGGCAGCGGCCGCCCGCGCGTGCGCGCCATGGTCGCATCGATCTTCTGCTCGACCAGGCAGTTGATCGCCGCCGCCGCGCCGGCGACCAGCGCGATTCCCACGGTACCGAATAGAACGGCATCGAGCGGCGGCCAACCCGGGGTGGCCAGAAACATGCCGATGACCGCGGTGAAGACGATGAGCGTCACCACGCGCGGCTTGGTCAGCGCGAGGAATTGGCGTGCCCGGCGCAAAGGGCCGTGGGTGAGCGCAAGAGCAGTCATGGGAACGTCGAGGAAGACGGCGATTTTACCATTCAGCGCGTCATCCGATGCGCGAGGCGCGGAGCAAACGCTCCAGGTCCTCGGCCATGCGCTTGATGTCGGGGTCGGCGGGATAGCGCAACACGAGATACCACAGCGGATCGATGAGGTAGATGCTACCTGCGTCGCCGGACTCCGGCAGCATGACCCATTGCGCCGGATCCGCACGTACGCTTAAGAGCCCAGGATGCGGCGCGAGCCGCGTCGCATCGAGCGGCGCCGCGC
The DNA here is from genome assembly GCA_005888865.1 of Betaproteobacteria bacterium. Classification (GTDB taxonomy): domain Bacteria; phylum Pseudomonadota; class Gammaproteobacteria; order Burkholderiales; family Casimicrobiaceae; genus PALSA-1003. The sequence continues at coordinate 1,045 of VBCL01000302.1, forward strand.
CGATCGGCCGCAGCAGGACGCGGACGACGCGTTCCTGCTCGCGATTCTGGATCGTGCGCGCCTGGCGGGTTGCATAGAGCGCACGCTCGCAGGGTGCGGCGCAGGCGATGTCCCCGGGGATCAGAAGAATCCAGCGTCCGCGCAATGACGACAGTCGCCAGGGTGCGCCATCGTCGCCGACGCCTGCGATTTCGGGCGCGGGCCTGGCCTCGAGCTCGCCGTAGTTGACATGCGCCGCTGGGCGCAGCCAGTAATACGCCACGTACGAAGCGATGATCGGTGCGGCGCAGACCAGCGCCAGCAGCACCAGTGTCCGCCGCCCGCTCGCGCGCCGGGGGGTATCCACGGGATCGCTCATGCGTCGCGCGGCCGCCAGTTGAGCGCGAGCCAGAGCACGAGCGCCAGCGCCGCGAACGAATACCATTGGACCATGTACGAAACATTCTGCGCTGCGCCGAGGTCAGGCGCCGGCCAGTCGCGCACCAGGCGGTCGGCGGGCTCGACTGGATCGGCCTGCTCGATCACGACGGGCAACAGATCGAGTCCGGTCGCGGCAGCGATTCGCTCGATGTCGAGGTTCTCCCACAACGGGCCCGGAGTGCTCTCGCGCCGCAGCTCGAGATAGTGCTGTGGCGGGAGATTCACCCGGCCGATCACCGTGACGTTGCCTTCGGGCGGCGGGACGACCGGCAAATCCGAGCGGCGCGCGCCCTGCGCGATCCAGCCGCGATCGACGAGCACGTAGCGGCTGCTCGCCGCAAGCCGCAGCGGCGCGACGACATGAAAGCCCGGCCGGCCCGCGTGCACCTTATTGTCGATGAAAAGCTGATGTGCGGCGTCGTACTCGCCGCTCGCGCGCACCGGGCGAAAACGCAAGCGCGCGGCATCCTCATCGCGCGTCGTGAGATCGACCGGCGGTTGCCCCGCGGCCGCGGCAAACTCGGCGGCGAGCGCGTTCTTCTCCGCTGCGCGGTGGCGCTGCCAGTTGCCGAGCGCAACCGTGAGGATGACGAAAGCGATGGCCGCCAGCGTCGGCCAGCGGCCCGGGCGGAAACGCCGAGAAGCGAAGAACGACGTCATCGCGTTTGGCAGCGCCATGCGCTTCCATTAGACTCGCTTCACGCCCGCCGGAAGGCGGATCGATGCCGACCATCCCTGCTCATGCGATACATCGTCATCGGTGCACTGGTCCTGATTGTCGGCACGCTCGGCTCCGCGCTCTATTACCTCTACCACGATCGCGGTCACGGCACGCGGATGGTCAAGGCGCTCGCGATCCGCGTGGCGCTGTCCGCGGCCCTGATCGTCTTTCTCATCGTGAGCTACGAGCTTGGCTGGATTAGCGGCACGGGGCTGCGTTGATGCGGCCGGTCGGAAAGGAGGGTCAGACTCGACTTTTCGCAGTTGGCTCGCAGGAGCACTCCGTCCGTGAAAAGTCGAGTCGAATGCCGGGCTGGCGCGCATGAGCCGTGCCGACCGTCACGGGTGGCGCGACGAGGGAGTCGTGGGTTGACTCCCGAAGGCGCGCCGGGACCCGTAGGTCGGCGCTTGCGGCGTCAGCGCGCCGGACCGGCATCGCCGCCGCCCTTGGGCTGCGTGGCAAATGCGCCGCCAGCGCCGAAGGCAGTGCGCCTTCCCGACGAAGGCCCGTCAGAGCCAGTAGACGAGCACGAACAACAGCAGCCACACCACGTCGACAAAGTGCCAGTACCACGCCGCGGCCTCGAACGCGAAATGATGTTCGGCGTCGAAATGGCCACGGATCGAGCGCGCGAGCATCACTGACAGCATGATCGCTCCGATCGTCACGTGGAAACCGTGGAAGCCCGTCAGCATGAAGAAGGTCGAGCCGTATAC
>VBCL01000110.1 GCA_005888865.1 Betaproteobacteria bacterium
CATCAGCACTTTGCCCGCGATCGTGCGCAAGCCGAGCGCCAATGCCTCCTTGAACAGTGCGTCGACGGACGCCGAATGAACAGTGCAATGCACCGCCGACGTGGTGACTCCGTTGCGGAGCCTCTCCCGCAGGAACACTCGCGCGACGTCGCGCGCGTGTTTCGGCTGTTCGAATCGTTGCTCGGCGACAAAGGTGTACTTCTCGAGCCAGTCGAGCAACTGCGCGTCGCCGGCGCCGATGATCGGAATCTGCGGAAAGTGAACGTGGCAGTCGATGAAACCCGCCATGATCAGCGAGTCGTTTCCGTAACGCTCGACCTCGGTGCTCGGTGGGAGCACTCGGCGCACCTTGGTCGCGGCACCCACCTGCGTGATCCGCCTCTGTTCGATCGCGACGATTGCGTCGGGCTCGTAGCGCATGGTCTCGCCAAGTCCGCGTTGAAACGGGTCGCCGACAAAGGTGAGCAGCGGGCCGCGGATCGCGCGCGTCGCCGCGGGTGTGCGTTCGAGGGGGAGGGCCGTTTGGGTCACGCGTCACTTGTGCTGGAGCGCCGGGCGCGGCGGTGTAGACCTTCCGGCGCGAAGGTGCGACGATAGGCGAGCGAGTGCGGCGCGGCGGCGACCGCTGGGGACGGCCGTGCAAACCGGGGATGCAATGCTCAACCTGGACTGGATCGACATCGCGGCGCGACTCGGCGGCGCCGTGCTGGCCGGCGCGATCCTCGGCATCAATCGCGACCTGCATCACAAGCCCGCCGGATTACGCACGCATTCGCTGGTCAGCCTGGGCAGCGCGGTCGTCGTCGTCGTGATCGTATCGTTGCCGGGCGCGAGCGCCGATGCTGTGGCACGCGTGATTCAGGGGTTGGTCACCGGCGTGGGCTTCATCGGCGCCGGCGTCATCCTGCATCACGACGCCGAGAATCGGGTCGTCGGTCTGACGACGGCGGCATCGATCTGGGTTGCCGCTGCGCTCGGCACCGCGTGTGCGGCGGGATTCTGGTTGATCGCCGTCCTGACGCTGATGCTCACGCTCCTCGTTCTCACGCTCGGCGGTCCGATCGAGCGTGTCCTGGAGCGGCGGCTCGGAGCCGATAAGGACGACGGTCCCGCCAGTCCGGACGCATAGGCTGCGCACCCTGTCCAGCAGCCATGTCGACGTTATCGGCCGAGTCTCGCTGCACGCCGCGCGGGTCTGCCGGCCGAACGCTTCCACCGCCGGTGCACCCAGTACCACTGCTCCGGGTGACGCAGAACCAAGTGTTCCAGCGCGGCATTGTAGGCCCGGGTGTTGCGGCGAATTTCCTCGCCGACGTCGGCGCAGGCAATTGCCGCGAGCGGTTCTTCGAAACGCAGCACGTGCGTGCCGTCGTCCTTGCGCCAGCTCGCGGCGGGCAGCACGTGCGCGTCGGACGCGAGCGCGATCAGCGCGAGGCTCTTGAAGGTCCACGCCGGGTAGCCGAAAAAATCGACCTCGATGCCGTCGGGTGGCCCGGCGTGCTGGTCGAACGGAAACACGATCGCGTCGCCGGCGGCTAGCCGGTCGAGAATCGCGTCGAGTGAGCCGCGCTTCGGCAGCACGCCGAAGCCGGCGCGGCGGAAGCGCCAGTTGACGAAGCGATCGAGCCACTGAGGCTTGATCGGCCGGCGCACGAAATGAATCCGGCCGCGCATCTGTGGAAACTGGGTCAGGCCTGCGACCGTCGCCACTTCCCAATTACCGAAATGGCCGGTGAGCACGAGGATGCCCTTGCCGCGCTCGAGCGCGCGCGTGAACACGTCGACGTTTTCGACGGCGACGATCGCGGCCTTCCGCTCCGCGCTCATCCAGCGAAAGCGCACGAACTCCGTGAACAGTCGCCACAAGTGCGCATAGTGCGCTTGCGCAAGCCGCTCGACCTCGGCGTCAGGCACGCCTTCGCCGAACACCCGCCGCAGGTTCTCGAGCACGACGCCGCGACGGAAAGGCAGCAAACGGTAAAGGAGACTGCCGGCGAGCGGCGCCGTCGCAGCGTCGGCGATGGCGAGCGCGACCGCGGAGGCGCTGACGCGATCGTGCGTCAGCGACAGCGCGATCGTCCTGACGCGGTTTCGTGCAAGGACGGCCGCGGCTCGCGCGTTGCAGATGGGCTGTGGCGCCCCATACGCATCGCGTGCGACCGAGAAGTCCGCCGGCTCGACATCTCCCAGTGCGGCTTCGCGTGGGAAGAGCTTGACGCAGGCCTCCTTGGCCGCGAAGCGCGCGGCCAGATGTGCCGCACGTCCGGCACCCTCGCCGCTATCGGCGAGCTCCTGCGCCGAGAAGAAACGCAGCAGGTCCCCAGGTTCGTTTTCCCGGAGCAGCCGCTCGATGCGCGAGATCTCGACGGTGTCGATGCCGCAGCGGATCGCGCTGCCGCGGTCGGGCGCAGCAGCCTCCTGCATGTTGCGAATCAGCGGGCCGCGCGCAGCAGCAGCGCTGCGTTCGTGCCGGCAAACCCGCGGCAGAGGATCAACGCCACGTCGCTCCTCGGGGGTTGCGCCTCGATGCTCACGCGGACACCTTCGCACGCGCTATCGGCGACCGCATAAGTCGCGACACCGGGCACGGACCGCCCGCGCAGCGCGTGCAGCGCTAGGACTGCATCGAGGATGCCGGCTGCGGCGATGAGATGTCCGAACGCCCACTTGAAGCCCGTGGCCGGCGGTGCGGCGTTACCGAACACCCGACGGATCGCGGCCGCCTCCGATGCATCGGATTGCGGTGTTCCGTTGCCGTGCGCGGCGATCATGCCGACATCCGAGGGGTGCAGGCCTGCATCCGCGAGGGCCTGGTCGATCGCGTGGGCGAGCGCGTCGCCGTCGTCGCGAATGGCGAGCAGTCCCTTCGCGTCGGTCGCGGCGCCACCGCCGAGAATCTCGCCCAGCACCGCCGCGTCGCGCTGCCGTGCGGACGCCTCCGTTTCCAGCGCAAGGGCGGCGCCGCCCTCGCCGAACAGACTTCCGTCGCGGCGCGCGTCGAATGGCCGGATCGTCTCCTTCGCGATCAACCCGACGTCATGGTAGTAGAGGACCATCTGCGGCTCGATCGGCGCGTCGTGTCCAACGGCGATCGCACGGTCGGCCTCGCCGTTGCGCAGCGCCTCCGCGGCCTCGATCACGGCGAGCGTTCCCCCGATGCTGTGGTTGGTGATGCAGGCATTCGAACCCTTGAACCCGTGGCGGATGCCGATGTGTCCGAGCACATTGTTCGGCAGCGTGCGCAGCAGCCACATGGGGTTGACGGTGTTGGACAGCTCGCGGCCGAAGCCCGGCAGCTCGTCGCGAGCTTCGGTCAGCAACGGGAAATAGTCGTACTGGCTCTCGTAGCTGCCGCCGCCGGATCCTACGTACACACCGGTGCGGTCGTTGTATTCCGCCGCTGCGGCCCCGTCGAGCGCGTCGCGGTGCGCGACGATCCCGGCACCCTCGATCGCCTTGCTCGCGGCGTACAGACCGAACAAATCGGTGCGCCGGATCAGCTTGTGCAGCTTCCGATCCTCGACCAGCTCGCGCGGATTGAAGTCGGGGATCTCGCCCGCCACCTGCCTGGGCCACGTGGAGGCGTCCCACTGACGAATCGGCGCGATCGCCGAGCGGCCCGCGCGCACGGCTTCGAGGATCGATTCAGGGGTCCGGCCGGCGGCGCACACCGCGCCGGTGCCGGTGATGACGACTCTTGGCTTTCCCATGGCTGGATGCGTCCGCGTCAGCCCTGAAAGCCGATGCCATCGACCGCGTCGGGCCGGCGGAGTGCCACACAGCTGTTCGAGCCGCCGAATCCGAACGAATTCGACATCGTGACGCGCACTCGCCGCTGCGCGGGCTTGTCGCGAACGAACGCAAGATCGCACTCGGGGTCGGGATCGCGCAGATTGGCGTTGACCGGCAGCTCGCCGTGGTGGATCGCGAGCGCGCACACCGCGACCTCGACCGCGCCGGCGGCGGCGATGAGATGGCCCATCGAGCTCTTGGTCGAGCTGACCGCCACCTCCTTGACGCGCGTGCCGAACACCGCGTGGATCGCCGCGCTTTCGCTCTTGTCGTTCATCGAAGTCGACGTGCCGTGAGCGTTGATGTAGTCGACCTCGTCGATCGTCGCGCCCGCGTCGCGCAGCGCCTGGCGCATCGACTGGATCGGGCCGTCGCCGTCCGGCGGGGAGTCGGTGATGCGGTAGCTCGAGAGCGAGTTGCCGTCGCCGGCCAGCTCGGCGTAGATGTGAGCCCCGCGCCGCCGCGCCGACTCCCATTCCTCGAGGATCAGGAACCCCGCGCCTTCGCCCAGAAGGAAGCCGTTGCGCGTGGCATCGAATGGGCGGCTCGCTCGCTGCGGCGTGTCGTTGTCCGCCGACAACGCAGAGAGCAGACAGAAGCCGGCGACCCCGACGGGGCTGATCATCGAGTCGAATCCACCGGCCAGCGCACAATCGACCGCGCCACGGCGGATCAGCTTGAGCGCGGTGCCGATTGCCTGTCCGCCCGACGCGCATGCGGTGTGCACCGAGGTCGCGTAGCCACGGATGCCGTAGCGGCGGGTGAGGAGCGACAATCCGGTCGTGGACTGGCTGCGGCAGAAAACCAGCGGGTTGTTCGCGGAGGGATCATCGAGCAACTGCGCGGCGTCCAGTCGACCATCTGCGGCGCTGTGCCGGTGGACGGTGGCGAGCTCGCCAAAGTCGACCCCCATCATGCCCGTGCCGACCGCGCAGCCCCAGCGCTCCGCCGTCGCGGCGGTCGGGCGAAGGCCCGCGTCGACAAATGCCTGCTCCGCCGCAGCGAGCGCGAACCCGTGCGAGCGGTTCGCGAACTTGAGAAGCTTTCGATCGTCGATGACCGCGGTGCTGTCGAACCCCTTTACCTCGGAGGCGATACGCACCGGGAAACCCGACGCGTCGAAAAGGGAGATCGGCGCGCCGCCGCTTCGCCCCGCGAGCACGGACTCCCAGGTTGCGGCAACGTCGTTGCCCACTGGCGTGACGAGCCCCAGGCCGGTGATCGCGACGCGTCGCTTTGCCATTTCAGTTCTCGCGCACCGCGACGTTCAGCCGCGCGGTCGCGACCGTGCGGCCATCGATCGCCGCGGACAAACGCACCGCGCTATCGAGGTCGTTCAAGGCGGCAAGCTCGGCGCCGAGGACGACCTCCTGGCCCGGGGCGATGAACGAACGCATCTTGACGTTCGTCATCCGCAGCGGAACCGGTACCGCCCCCGTCGCGGAGCCGATCGCTGCGCGCGCGAGGTCGAGCGCCAGGCGGATCTGGCTATCGAGCAGCAGTGTCGCGGGGAAGACGGGTCGGCGCGGGAAATGATCCGCGAAGAACGGCGCGGCAGTCGGCACGTGCAGCATCGCCCGCGCGGACCTTCCAGGTTCGCCCTCCAGTACGTCGAGCGTTGGCGTGACGACGCCACGGAACCTGCCCCCCGCCGCGCCTTCCGCGCACAACAGGCGCAGCCGCTCGCGCAACACTTCGGGTGCGTCGAACTCCTGCACAGGGAGCATCGGTCCCAGACAGTGCTTCAACTCGATTACCTGCACGCCTGCGATATGTGCGGCCCCGCCGTAAGCGATCGCCTCGTCGTCGCAACTTTCGACTTCGACCGCGAGATCGAGGCGCGACCCGGGCGCAACGTCGCCGTGGAAGATGGTTTCGGTGGCGAGCGCCGCGACCGGCCGGCCGCGGAAGCCGATCTTGTCCATCGCGACCCACGCGGCGAGCTGCCCAACGGCCTCGGCCACGAGGCACGCCGGAAACGCGACGAGATCCCTGGGCACCGCGAACATCCCTCGGGCGCGCACGCCCGACTCGAGCGCCGTGATCCGATCGACGAACGAGAACGCGGCGAAATGATCGTCCATGCGTGGGTCGAGCCCGCTACCCCTGGCTCGCGGCGGTGGCTTCGCGTTGGGCATGGATCACCAGCTTGCAGAAAGTCTCCGGCGTGAACAGGCGTGGAATGTCGGCGACCTTCATCGGATTGCCGAAGCGTTCTTCGGGAATCTCGGAGAGGTAACGTTTGAGCTGGGCGAGGCCACCCTGGGTCAACACGCCTTTCTGCTCGAACTCCGCCTCGGGCATGTCGCCGCGCGCATTCTCGATGATCTTGCCGCGCGGGATCTTGATCTTGAACGCCCGCTCGAGCCTGAAGACCATGTCGAGAAAGTCGATCGACTCGGCGTCGAGCCCCTCGATCAGCGAGACGTCGAGCTTGACCTGATCGACGTCGCAGCCGAGCGCATCGGCCATCGTCTCGGCGACCTTGGGGAAGACCGCCTGGATTTCCTGTTTCGTAATTTCGGTGTCCGCCATCGTTCACTCCATTTTGAAACCGCCATCGACGTTGAAGACCTGCCCCGTCACATAATCCGCGTACGGCGAGGCGAGAAACCAGACCGCGTAGGCGACCTCCTCGGGCTTGCCGTACCGCTTGAGGAGGATGCGCGCCTTGACGCTTTCGCCCGCCATCTCCCGCACGCTCTCTGACATCTCGGTGTCGATCACGCCCGGCGCCACGCAGTTCACGGTGATCTTCCGCGGCGCCAGCTCGACGGCGAGCGCGCGGGTGAAGGCGTTGATCGCCCCCTTGCTCGCCGCATAGTTGGTCTGGCCGCGTCCGCCCTTTTCGCCGGCGACCGAGCCCAGGTTGATGATCTTGCCGGCGCGCTGCACGATCATGTGCGGCACGACTGCGCGCGCGAGGTTGAAGGCGCCGCCGACGTTGGTATCGAGCACGCTTTGCACGTCGTCGTCGTCGAACGCGGCGAGCTGGTTGTCGCGGATGATGCCGGCGTTGTTGACGAGGATATCGATCCGCCCGCAGCGCTCGGCGACGCGCTCGACCGCCACCGCGCACGCGGCCGAGTCGCGGATGTCGACCTTCTCGGCCGCAATGCGCCGTCCCGCCGCTTTGCCCGCCGCGACCACCGCGTCGGCGGCGGAGGCATTGTCACGATAGAAGAAGATCACGTCAGCGCCTTCGGCGGCGAAGAGCTCCACGATCGCGCGGCCGATGCCCCGGCTGCCCCCGGTGACGATCGCCACTTTGTCGGTGAGTCGAGTGTCCATCAAAACGTTGTTTCAGCCGGAGATCGCGAAGCCGCCGTCGACCACCAGCGTATGCCCGGTGATCATCGCCGCCTCGGGCAGGCAAAGCAGGTAGACCGCGCCCGCGACGTCCTGCGGGGTCAGCACCGGACCGGCGGGTGTACGGTGCGCGAAATTGGCGAGCAGCTCCTCCCGGTTCGGAAAATAGCGCAGGGCATCGGTGTCGACCACGCCGGCGCTGACGGTGTTGACGCGAATCTGCCGAGGGCCCAGCTCCTGCGCGAGCGTTCGCACCAGCGATTCGAGCGCGGCCTTCGACGCACCGATGAAGCCGTAGTGCGGCATCGCCCGCGATGCGCCCAGGCTGGAGAGCGCGATGATGCGACCTCCCGGAGGCATGATCGGCACCGCGCGCTGCGCCAGGAGATCGAGCGCCAGCGCGTTGGTCTCGAGGCACCAGCGCCAATGCTTGAGCGTCATCTCCAGCGCGGGCTTGAGCACGCCGCTCGCCGCGTTGCTCACCACGATATCGAGGTGGTCGAAGTGCGTGGCGAGCTCGGAGAACATGTCGGCCACACTCTCGGGGATGCCCACGCTCGCCTGGAGCGCACAGGCTCGCCGCCCCATCCCGCGGATCTCGGCGCACAGGGCTTCGGCTTCGTCGGCGCTGTTGTAGTAGTTGACCGCAACGTCGCAACCGGCGCTTGCGAGCTTGTGCGCGATGGCCCGGCCGATGCCGCGCGAGGCGCCGGTGACGAGCGCGACTTTTCGGGCCAGGGCGCCTGGCATGATTCGATCCCTCAAGCTGGTCAGCGGGCGGCTTAGGCGGGCATGCCGCGCGCGCACCTCGCAAAGCCCGACATTATCCTATGCGGGGCGCCCCGCCCGCAACGACCGCTTCCGCTGGCGTTCCGCTCCCGTCGGCAGGTTCCTAGCCGGCCGCACGCCTGGCGCGGATCAGCCGCTGCAGCTCGAGGCACCAGTGTTTCTTGACGAAGTACCAGACGTCGCCGGCCCAGAGCGCGCCGCCCTTGTCGCCGGGCGGTGCGACCGCCACCTCGTCCTTGCGGTCGGGGACGTAGGCATCGAGCCAGTCGCGCATCGTCTCGTCCGTGGCGAGATAGCGCGTGGCGGGAATGACCACGTGGTTGTAGCTGCCCGGAAGGAAGATGTTGCGCACCTTCGCCTTGCCGTTGGCGTGGTATTCGCTTGCCCCGCGTGCGCCGGGGAAACTGAGCGCGACCAGGTCGCCGCTGATCGAGAATCCGGTGAACTCCTCGACCGTGTCGGGGATCGTGCGCAGCCGGTGCGCCATGGTCCACTGGTTGGGCAGGAGAAGCGCCGCGCCGCCGGCACCGACCGCGGAGGCATAGGACACGGTGACCCCGACGACCGGACGGCGGGCGCCAGTGAAGGGATCGACGATCGTGGTTCGATTCTCGGCGGAGTCGGTGATCGGATTCCATACCGGGACCTCGCTGCCGAATACACCGGCAAGCTCGTCGAGGACCTTGACCGCCTGTACGCCACCCTGACTGTGGCCGACGATCATCGGCCGCATGCCGTCGCGCTCGTAGTACCAGGCGAGCATTCCCGCAAGCTGCGCACTGTCCTGATATGGACTGTATGAATACACGCTGTCGACGACGCTGTCGTCACGTCGAAGCGCCGCCTCGGGATAGCCCATCGCGACGAGGAAATCGGCGAACGAACTCATGGCGAGATACACAGGATAGATGCCGCCGTGGATCAGCAGGATCCGCGGTGCGGGTGCCTTGGACAGCGTGTCGCGCACGTCGGTGGCGCTGATGCGCTCGGGGTTGAGCGCGAGGATTCGATCCTCGAGCGGGGCGCCGAGGCGCAGCGACTTGAGCGGCGTTCCAGCGGCCGTCTGCGGCGCGTTCGTGCCTTCCTGTGCGCGATAAGGCCCGGTCGCACAGCCGCCGACCAGGAGCGCGAGCGCCGCGACGAGAACGAGGTTCATCATTGTTGTTGGGAGCATACAAGATTACGGGTCTGATCGAGGAATGTCGTCGCGACCCGTCCGGCAGTCTCGCGGCTCACGTCCGCCGTGCGGAAAGAGACGCCCAGATGCATCGCCCCGCGGAAAGTCGTGATCGCGAAGACCATCGGTGCCACGGGGCCGGTCGGCACCGCGCGCGTGTACTCTCGTGGTAGGGCGGACCCCGGTGCTGTGTGCCACAGCGGATCGACGTTGAGGCTCGTCATCCCGGACCAGATCGCATAATGCTTGGCGAAAAAGCGCCTGCGTCGCTCGGGCGTAAGGAAGCGCCAGGCGAAGCCGGTCCAGGCGAGCCCGAGCAGCGTCTGCAGATAGAGCTTTTCCCGCTTGATGCGCTCGGTTCGCGCGTGGACGGCGCTCGCCAACTCGCGAAGCGCGACCCCCGGTGGAACCGGGTGAGAGATCCGAAGCGACGCGAGGAACTGGCCGAATGTGTCACTCGGGTCGGACTCGAATCCCCGCCGCAGGTTCACGATCGACGCGACGCCGAGCTCGTGGCGGCGCGTCGTGCCGGGTTGGCGTGGCACGACCCGTGCAAGGGATTGTAGGAGAATCGCGAGGCAAAGGTCGTTGAGCGTGACGCCCCAATCCTTTGCGGCGCCGAGGAGCACCGCAAATTCCGAGGGCTCGAGCCGGAACGACAGGAAGGCATTGGTCGCGGGGCGATCGGTGCGACACGGGGCGCGACATGATCGGCGGCAGCTGGCGGCCATCGAACGCAGGTGCCTGAGACCACGAACCGCGTAGCCGAGCTCGTGCAGGAAAAGCCGGCCGTAAGTCCTGGGGTACCGCCGTGGAGTCCAGAGGGCGGCGGGCGCCACCGCGGGTGGCCCATACCCGGCGACCAGCTTTTCGAGGAGCACCACGATCGAATCGCCTCCCGCGATGAAATGATCGTAGGCGAGGCCGAGCTGAAACGTCGTTACTCCATCGATCGCGAAAAATCGGAAAGGCGTGAACGCCCCTTCGTGCGGGAACGGAGTGTTGAGCTGGCGCTCGATTTCTTCACGCGCGACTTCGGCGGGGTCCTCGCTGCCGGGCAGTATCGTGAGCTCTACGGCGGCGGGTCCGCCTCGAAATTCGAAGCGCTTGCGCCGATGATCGACCGACAGGCCGGTTAATCCCGCCGCTTCGAGTCGCTGCTCGAGGTGTGCCCTGAGCCTTGGCGCGTCCAGCGTGTGCGCGATACCGACCATATGCACGGCAATGTACGGATGCAGCTCGCGCCAGCGCAGCATCATCGCCTGGAACAGGTTCAGCTTGCCGCGCACTATCCGCCTCCCGCGAGGCGGCGCCGAGCGCGGATCAGTCGCTGGGCCTCGAGGCACCAGTGCTTCTTGATGCTGTACCAGATGTCCGCGGCGTGCAGGAGATTCGCGGTGTCGGTGTGCACGGTGGGCAGCGGGACGGCCGTGCCCGGGACGTAGCGATCGATCCAGTCGCGAGTCGCCGGATCGCGCGCGAGCTCGGCGACCTGGGGGAGCGTGAGATGACTTGCGCCAGGTGGCAGAGTCAGGTTTCGCACCTTGGCGGTGCCGGTGGCTCGATAGGGCTCGGACGTGCCGAAATTCCCGGCGATCGGATCCCATTCGAGTGAGAAGCCGGTGAATTCGTCGACTGTGTCGGGAATCTCGCGCAGACGCGTGAGCATCGTCCACTGGCCGAGCAGCAATCGCGGCAGCTTGCCGGTCGCGAGCGCGGTCGCGTAGGGAACCTTGAGCCCGACCACGGGACGCTCCTTGCCGGTGACGGGGTCGACGATCGCGGTCCGGTCTTCGGCGGCCCCGAGACGAGGGTTCCATACCGGTATCGCCGAGGCGAAATCGCCGGCAAGCTCGTGCAGTACCTTGATCGCCACCATGCCGCCCTGGCTGTGCCCGATCAGCATCGGCATCATGCCTTCGTGCTCGTCATACCACGCGAGGATGCCCGCGAGCGCGCGCGCGTCGACGGAGCTGCTATACGAAAGCGAGCCGTCGTACGGGTTCCGGATTTCCTCGGCGGGGTAGCCCATGGCGATCAGGAATTCCGCGAACGGCGCCATGGTAACGATCGGCACGCTGCCCTGGAGACTGATGATCCGCGGAGCGTACGTGTGCGCGAGAACGTCGCGTACGTCGCCGGCTGAGATGCGTTCGGGTACAAGGGCGAGCACGCGATCCTCGCTCGCCGCATCGATTCCAACCCGCTCGAGAACGAAGCGTGAAGCCCCTTCGTCGGCGATCGCCCCGGTGGCTACGGTGAGCCCCACCGCCGCGAAGGCGGCGACAGATAGTCTTGCTGCCGCGAAGGCGGCGACAGATAGTCTTGCTGCCGCGAAGGCGGCGATCGAACCTCTTACGGCCGCGCGAGCGTACGGGAGCGCCATCCTGCGCAGCCGCAGGCGAGCGCGCATCGCCGGGCTGGCGCTCGAAACGCACCGACTCAGTCGGTGCGGGAGGAAGCGTGCCATGGAACGAACCGCCCGGTGCGCGCGAGGTAGCGCCGGTAGGCGTCGCCGTGCACGGAGAGCAGATGCCGTTCTTCGTTGCGCGCCTTGAGTTGGATCAGCACGAAATGAGTTGCCGCGACCACGAGCATCGGCAGCGTGGGCACGACCACCAGCGAACACCCCATGAGCAGCATCGACAGGGCGTAGATGGGATGCCGGACGTACCTGAACAGTCCGTCGGTGATCAACTCCTCCTCGCCAGTCAGGCTCACATCCATGCGCCAGCGCGTGCCCATGGTCGCCCAGCACATGCTCGTCATGAGCAGACATACGACGGCTGCAAGCGAGGCGATCCAGCGCAGGATCGCGTAGCCCGAAACCAGGCGAGCGAAATCGGGCAGCGCCAGAGGCGGGTGGGCGCGGACCAGCGAGAGATACGGCAATGTCAGCCAGGCTGCCACGAGCGGCACCCAGATGAGCCACATCGTCTGTTCGACACGCTGCTCGGGGACGAGGCCGGCGAGCCGGTGCGTGGAACGGCGTACCCGGGCGATCATGATCGCGACACCCAGCCAATACGCCCAGATCGTCGCCGTCAGCAGGACGCCGGGCCAGTCCCTCATGGACGCCCTCCGCCCGCCCGACGCGTCAGGTCGAGCCCCCGGGATCGCAACGTCAATGGCCCTTGTAAACGCAAACGATTGCCCTGGAGTTGAGGTTAGCGCCGGGGAAGAACTCCCTGGCGTGGTCCCGTCGTGCATCTGGAAGGCATTCGCCGCGGCCTCGATTGGCGGGTCGGCGCTGCCCGAGGTGTCGTCCCAAAGTTTTTCGGACGGATCAATTCTATCCGTTCGTGATTTTCCTTGTGGGCTTCGTGCTGATGCGAACTCCAACAAAAAAAGCCGGGCATCGCCCGGCTTTTTTATCGACTCGGCGGACGCCGCGTCAGACCGTCTGAATGTTCGATGCCTGCTTACCCTTCGGGCCCTGGGTGACTTCGAAGCTCACCTTCTGACCTTCCTTCAACGACTTGAATCCCGGCATGTTGATCGCCGAGAAATGAGCGAACAGGTCTTCGCCACCGCCGTCGGGCGTAATGAAACCGAAGCCCTTCGCGTCGTTGAACCATTTGACCGTTCCAGTTGGCATTTTCCAATCCTATAAGTAAAGAAAAAAGTCGGGTCGAACCCGGTCGATGTTTCGATCTCAAGGACAGGAAAGTACGGCGCTTCGGCAACTGCCAACGAGCCGGACAGGTCGTGCTTTAGTACTTGAAACAAAACACGAAGCGGACTATACGCGGGCCCGGGACGGAGGTCAAACCGGCACTTTTGGGGCCCTGCCGCCCCGTTTTGACCCTTCCCAGCCCGGTCAGGTGAGCTCCCGGCGAACCAATGCCGCGCCCGTCCCGAGCGCCTTGAGCTTGGCCCGGGCCACCCCGCGCCCGAGCGGGACCATCCCGCAGTTGGTGCACGGATACACCCTCTCGGCAGGCACGTACTTCAGCGCGGCCCGGATCGTGGCCGCGACCTCTTCCGGGGTCTCGACCCGATCGGTGGCGACGTCGATGGCCCCGACGAGCACGTCCTTCCCCGAAAGCAGGCCGATCAGCTCCAGGGGCACATGCGAATTCGCGCACTCGAGCGATACCTGGGCGATTTTCGAGCGCGCCAGCAGCGGGAAAGTGCTCTCGTATTGCCGCCATTCGGATCCCAGGGTTTTCTTCCATTCGATGTTCGCCTTGATGCCATAGCCGTAGCAGATGTGAACCGCGGTCGTGCATTTCAGCCCTTGCGCCGCACGCTCGAGGGCGGCGATGCCCCAGTCGCGGACCTCGTCGAAGTAGACGTTGAACGCGGGCTCGTCGAACTGGATCACGTCCACCCCGGCGGCCTCGATGGCCAGGGCTTCCTGGTTGAGGATTTCTGCGAACACCGTGGCCAGCTTCTCGCGGCTCTTGTAATGCGCATCATAGAGGGTGTCGACCATCGTCATCGGCCCGGGCAGCGTGTACTTGACCTTGCGCTGCGTCTCGCCGCGCAGGAAGCGAGCATCCTCGGCAAATACGGGA
>VBCL01000269.1 GCA_005888865.1 Betaproteobacteria bacterium
CCGGTCGCCGACCTCGCCGGGCTCTTCGATCGCGTGCGGGTGTTCGTTGCTCCGACCCGCTACGGAGCAGGTATCCCCCTCAAGGTTGTCGATGCGGCGAGGCACGGGGTGCCCGTCGTGGCGACCGGCCTGCTCGCGGCCCAGCTTGGGTGGCGCGACGGCGTTGAATTGCTGGTGGGGAATACTGCAGCGGCGATCGCCGAGGCGTGCATCGCGCTCTATGAGGACGAACGGTTGTGGCAGCGCCTGCGCACGGCCGCGCTCGCGGCCGTGCGACGCGATTTCGACCCTGCGG
>VBCL01000270.1:0-9932 GCA_005888865.1 Betaproteobacteria bacterium
GTTTCAGTGCGCCGGTGCCGGGGCGAAGGCGCCGCACGCGTATCTCGTGGTCGCTGCGCGGCCAGCACGTGGTCGACGCTCGCGACCGAAATCGTGCGCTTGAGCAGGCGCTCGATCTCGGCGAGCAGCTTCGTTTCCTCGGGCGCGCAGAACGAGATCGCCTCGCCCGCGGCTCCCGCACGACCGGTGCGACCGATACGGTGGATATAGTCCTCGGGCACGTGGGGCATCTCGTAGTTCACGACCAGCGGGAGATCGTCGATGTCGAGGCCGCGGGCCGCGACGTCGGTCGCGACCATGACCTGCACCTTCGCCGCCTTGAACTCGTCGAGCGCTTCCAGCCGGGCCACCTGGCTCTTGTCGCCATGGATCGCGGTGGTCTTCAGGCCGTCCCTCTCGAGGGCGCGGGCAAGTCTCGACGCGCCGTGCTTGGTGCGCACGAAGCAGAGCACCTGCCAGAGGTTGCGCGAGGTCACGATGTGCGCAAGGAGCGCGCGCTTCTGATCGCTGGCCACCTTGTACACACTCTGCTCGACGGTCTCCGCCGTCGTGTTGCGTCGGGCCACCTCGATAAGTTGCGGCTGGTTAAGGAGCGCATCGGCGAGCTTCTTGATCTCATTGGAAAACGTCGCCGAGAACAGAAGATTCTGCCGCTTCGCCACCGCGGGCAAGAGCGCCATGATCCGCTTGATGTCGGGGATGAAGCCCATGTCGAGCATGCGGTCGGCTTCATCGAGCACCAGGATCTCGACCTGGCTCAGATTGATGGATTTCTGCTCGATGTGATCGAGGAGCCTCCCCGGCGTGGCGACCAGGATTTCGACCCCGGCGCGAACGATCGGGAGCTGCTGCTTGATGTCGACGCCACCGAACACGACCGTCGAGCGCAACTTGGTGTACTTGCCGTAGGTCCGCACCGACTCCTCGACCTGGATCGCCAGCTCGCGCGTCGGGGTCAGGATCAGCGCGCGCACCGGGTGTCGCGCCGGCGACGGGCTCACGTTCGCGGTGGGGGATAGCTTGTGCAGGATCGGGAGGGCGAAGCCCGCGGTCTTGCCTGTGCCGGTCTGGGCACCGCCCATGACGTCCTTGCCGGCGAGAATCAGAGGAATGGCCTGTACCTGGATCGGTGTCGGCGTGGTGTAACCGGCTTCGGTGACGGCCCGCAGCAACTCCGGCCGCAAGCCGAGCTCGGCAAAGCTCGAGGGACTACCCATCAAATAGAACTCCTGGACGCGGCCCGCTCGTTGCCGAGCTCCGGTCCAGGCGGCGAACTCAAATTACATTGGGACAGGTGGCATTGCGCGGGCCTCAAGAAACCCCGAGACCCACCACCCGGTGGGATCGGCGACAACCGGAAGGGCCGCCGAGTCCTGTGGATGGTAGCTGTAAATCACGGATTTTGCAAATTATTTTGCGCCCGATGGGGTGCGAATGTTAAAATCTAACGTTTACTTTCTGCAACGCAACAACGGCCCCATGGCGTCTGCTCGGCCTCTGCGCAACATCGCAATCATTGCCCACGTCGACCATGGCAAGACGACGCTCGTCGACAAGCTGCTCGTCCAGGCCGGGACGTTTGCCGCGCATCAGCACGTGGCCGAGCGGATGATGGACAGCAACGATCTCGAGCGTGAGCGCGGGATCACGATCTTCGCCAAGAACTGCGCCATCGAGTACGCAGGTACGCACATCAACATCGTGGACACCCCCGGCCACGCCGACTTCGGCGGTGAAGTCGAGCGGGTGCTATCCATGGTCGATGGTGTCCTGCTTCTGGTCGACGCGGTCGAAGGTCCGATGCCCCAGACGCGATTCGTCACGCGCAAGGCGCTCGCCCTGGGTCTCACGCCGATCGTCGTCGTCAACAAGGTCGATCGCCCGGGCGCGCGCTCGCAATGGGTCGTCAACCAGACCTTCGAGCTGTTCGACAAGCTCAACGCCACCGAAAGGCAACTCGACTTTCCCGTGGTCTATGCGTCCGCATTGCATGGCTATGCATCGCTCGATCCGAAGGTACCCGGTACGGACATGCGGCCGTTGTTCGAGACGATTCTTTCCCGCGTTCCGCCGCCTTCCGGCGATCCGGAAGGCCCGCTGCAGCTGCAGATCAGCGCGCTCGACTACTCGAGCTACGTGGGGCGGCTGGGCATCGGGCGCGTTCGCCGCGGACGGATCGCTCCCGGCCAGGACGTGATGGCGCTGCTCGGCTCGGCCGAAGGCGTGCGCGGCAAGGTGGGCCAGATCCTGGGATTCTCGGGCCTTACCCGCGTGCCGGTCGACTCGGCGGCGGCGGGCGATATCGTGCTCGTCACCGGGATCGAAGATCTGCATATCGGCACGACGCTCACCGCCATCGACGCTCCCGAGGCACTGCCGATGATCGCCGTCGACGAGCCGACGCTGTCGATGCAATTCCAGGTCAATACCTCGCCCCTGGCCGGGCGCGACGGCAAGTACGTCACCAGCCGCAATCTGCGCGACCGGCTCGCGCGGGAGATTCTGACCAACGTCGCGCTGCGCGTCGAGGACACGAGCGACACCGACGTGTTCACCGTGTATGGGCGCGGTGAGCTGCATCTCACGATCCTGCTCGAGAACATGCGTCGCGAAGGTTACGAGCTGGCCGTGTCGCGTCCGCATGTCGTGTATCGCGACGTCGGCGGCGAGCGCCGCGAGCCTTTCGAGCAGCTCACCGTCGACGTCGAAGACGCGCATCAGGGTGCGGTCATGGAGGCTCTTGGCACCCGGCGCGGCGAGCTTGCGAACATGGAATCCGACGCACGCGGCAGAACGCGGCTCGACTACCGCATCCCCGCGCGCGGGCTGATCGGCTTCCAGGGTGAATTCATGAACCTGACTCGCGGCACGGGGCTCTTTTCGCACGTGTTCGACGGCTATGACGTGCTCAAGGGCGAGATTCCTGACCGGCGCAACGGCGTGCTGATTTCCGCGGAGCCGGGCGAAGCGGTGGCCTACGCGCTGTGGAAAGCGCGGGCGGATGTTCGTGAGCCCGGGCGAGCGCGTCTACGAAGGCATGGTGATCGGTATTCATAGCCGGGATAACGATCTGGTGGTGAACCCGATCAAGACCAAGCAGCTCACCAACATACGCGCGGCGGGCAAGGACGAAGCGATCATGCTCACGCCGCCCATCCCGCTCACGCTCGAATACGCGGTGGAATTCATCGCCGACGACGAGCTCGTCGAGATCACGCCCAAATCGATCCGGATTCGCAAGCGGCACCTGGTTGCCCACGAGCGCAAACGGGCAAGCCGCGAAGCGGCCTGACGCTCTTCAGGGGTGCCAGTCGGGCCCGAGCCAGGCGAGATTGCCGTTGAAAAAGAAAATGCCGAGGCCGACAGCGATACAGATGATGCCGATGAAGGTCTGGATCGAGAACACCTCGATCAGGTAAATGGTCTGCCCCGTTCCGCGTAGCGTCGCGTCGCGCGGGTCGGAAAGGTTGTAGGCGACGGGTACCGTGGAACCGGGATCGAATGCGAGCGGGGCGACGGTGGTCGTGACGGTGCCTTGCCCGCCAGCGTGGGCGAATACCTTCGTGACCTCGCGCATCAGAAAAGGTCCGCGCGCCTGATAGGTTTTTCCGTCGGCGGAAAAATCGACGACCTGACGGAAAGACAGCGGCGCGTTGGGGCCGGTTGGAACGTCAGACGCCTTGGAGTAGCGCCGACCGTCCACAGCCTCGAGCGCGACGAGCTTTCCGTCGGCGCGGCCGCGAAACCGGCGCGAGCGCCACAGCGTGCCCACCACACCCTGCATCGCCAGCAGGCCGAATGCCAGGAAAAGACAGCCGGCTACGAACGGAATGGCTCCGCCCTGCATGCGAACCCTCGCTGTGCGCTCGCGCGATTATAGGCTAACGTTGCGTTGCGATCGTGCCAGCGTCTCCTGATCCGCACGATCGATACGAATGGCCCCTTATCCCGCGCTGACTCCCGAGTTTGCATCGCAATTCGCGCGCCTGGCGCTCGCCAACGTCGCCCGCGAATATCCGAACAAGCTCGATCACGTCATGGCGGGTCCGCAAGATATCGCGGCGCCGCGCGCGCTGCATCCGGCATTCTTCGGCAGCTTCGACTGGCACTCGTGCGTGCATGCGCACTGGCTGCTCGTCCGCGTCCTCAAGACCCACCCCGATCTTCCGGAAGCGGGCGCGATCCGTGCGGCGCTGGAGACGACGTTGAGCTCATCGAACCTGGAGGTGGAAGCTGCTTACCTGCGGCGACCGGAAGCCCGGGCCTTCGAGCGTTCCTACGGATGGGCCTGGCTACTGAAGCTCGCACAGGAGCTCTCCTGCTGGGGCGACCGCGACGCGCATCGCTGGTCGCGCGATCTCATGCCGCTCGCGTACGCGTTCGCCGAGCGCTACGTCGAGTGGCTCGATGCTGCGACCTACCCGATCCGTCACGGCGTGCACACCAACACGGCGTTCGCCCTTGCTTTCGCGCTCGACTACGCGGGCGACTGCGACGCGCAGGTGTTGCGCCGCGCGGCCGAGGCAAAGGCCCGCGCGTGGTACATCGACGATGTCGACGCACCGGCCGCGTGGGAGCCCTCTGGAGCGGATTTTTTTTCGCCCACGCTCATCGAAGCCGACCTGATGCGACGCGTTCTCGACGCCGATGCATTCGCGGACTGGCTCGCACGTTTTCTGCCCGGCATCGCAAAGCGCAAGCCGGCAGCGCTGTTCACTCCCGCCGTGGTCAGCAACCGCAGCGATCCGTATATCGTGCATCTCGACGGGTTGAACCTCTCGCGCGCCTGGTGCTGGCGCGCGATCGCGGCCGCCCTGCCTGCGGATGACCCCCGCGCCGCCATCGCGGTCGCCGCCGCGGACGTGCATCAGGACGCCGGGTTGCGCGGAGTGGCGAGCGGCGAATACGTCGGCGATCACTGGCTCGCGACATTTGCCGTGCTCGCACTGAGCCACTAAACTCCGCGCGTGGATTCGTCGCTCTGGCCGATCGTGTCGGCGGCAGCCCTCCTGCTGGTTGGCATCCTGCTGCTCCTCGTGCTGTTCCGCTTGCGTGCGCTCAACGCGCCAGGTGACGGCGCGGAATTCCGGTCGCGGTTCGAGGCGCTCGCGTCGCAGAACGAGCGGCTCGAGCGCGAGCTGCGCTCGGAGCTGGTGCGGACGCGGACCGAGAATGCGCATCAGGCTCAAACGGCCCGCGGCGAGCTCTCCGCGAGCCTGAACCAGTTCACGCAGACGCTGCAGTCTCAGCTCGCGACCATCGCCGGCGTCCAGAACGAGCGTCTCGCAACGCTCACGCTGACCAACGAGCAGCGCCTGGAGGCGGTTCGGGCCACGGTCGAGCAGCGCCTCGAAGTGCTGCGTACCGACAACGCCCAGAAGCTCGAGCAGATCCGCACGACCGTCGACGAGAAACTGCACGCCGCGCTCGAGCAGCGGCTCGGCGAGTCATTCAAGCTGGTCTCGGATCGTCTCGAGCAGGTGCACAAGGGCCTCGGCGAGATGCAGACGCTCGCCACCGGCGTGGGTGATCTCAAGAAAGTGCTGACCAACGTGAAGACGCGCGGCACCTGGGGAGAAGTGCAGCTCGAGAATCTTCTCGAGCAGATCCTTACGCCCGGTCAGTACGACAAGAATGTCGCCACGCGCCCCGGCAGCAACGAGAGGGTCGAGTTCGCGATCAGGCTGCCAGGCAAGGACGCCGATGGCGTGCCTTGCCTGTTGCCGATCGACGCCAAATTTCCGCTCGCCGATTATCAGCAGCTCATCGATGCCCAGGAGCGCGCCGATCCGGTGGCGGTCGAGCTGTTCGCCAAGGCGCTCGAGCGCCGGATCAAGGATCAGGCCGCGGATATCCATGCCAAGTACGTGGCGCCGCCCTATACGACGGACTTCGCGTTACTGTACCTCCCGGTCGAGGGCCTGTACGCCGAAGTGCTGCGCCGGCCGGGCCTCACTGAGACGATCCAGCGCGATTACCGCGTCAACGTCGCCGGTCCGACCACGCTCGGGGACACTGGCGATCGAACAGCGTTCGAGCGAGGTATGGCGCGTACTCGGAGCCGTCAAGACCGAATTCGGCAGGTTCGGCGAGCTCCTCGCGAAAACGAAGGATCGCCTCGACCAGGTCGGCAAGACGCTCGACGAGGCCGGGCGCAAGAGCACGACGATCGCGCGCAAGCTCCGTGATGTCGAGGCCCTGCCCGAAGCGGAGGCCGACCGACTGCTTACGGGCGAGCCGGGCATCGTCTACGACTTGAACAACGGCGACGCCGAGCGCGCGCCCGGCGACGTGCGCTGAAACGCGCGGCGTCGAGCCATGTTCGAAGCCCTGCGCCGCTGGAGGCAGAAACGCGTACTCGCGAGCTCTGCGATTCCCGAGCCCCTGTGGCGCGAGGCGCTGGAGTCGCTCCCGTTCCTCGCCATCTACACCGACGCCGAGCTGGCTCGTCTGCGTCAGCGCGTCGTGCTCTTCCTGTCCGAAAAGAGCGTCGTTGCCGCGAAAAGCTTCGAGGTCACGCCGCTGATGCGCGTCATGATCGCGATCCAGGCCTGCGTCCTGACGCTCAACCTCGATCCGCGGTTCTACGACGGGTGGGAGAACGTCATCGTCTACCCGGATGAATTCATCACCGGGCTCGAGTACGAGGATGAGGCCGGTGTCGTACACCGGCGCAGCGAGCCGCTCGCCGGCGAGGCGATGCCCGGCGGCCCCGTCGTCCTGTCGTGGCCCGACATCGAAGCGAGCGCCGACTGGTCCGCGGCCGGCATGAACCTGGTGATTCACGAGTTTGCGCACAAGATCGACATGAGAAGCGGCGAGGCGAACGGCTGCCCGCCGCTGCCGGGCGAAATGCCGCCGCGGACCTGGCAGAAGACCATGAATGCGGCCTACCAGGATTTCCTCGGCCGGGTGGAGAAGGGCGAGGAAACCGCGATCGATCCGTATGCTTCGGAGAGCCCGGCCGAGTTCTTTGCCGTCCTGTCCGAAGTCTTTTTTGCCGAGCCGACGCTGCTTCAGACGGAATACCCGAAGGTGTATCAGCTGTTTACCTGGTTCTACCGGCAGGATCCGGCGAGCCGGGCGGAGCTTCTTCTGGAAGGCTGAGAGGGGTTGCAAATGTACAGGCCTGCGCTATCCTAACCGCCGTCGGCCTTGGGGGGCCGCCGCCACGAATCAAACCGTCGAAAAGGTAAAAGGAGAAACTATGAAAGTTCGCATCGCGCTGTTGGCCACCGCGTTAATGTTCGCAGGGAGCGCGTTTGCGTTTCACTGCCCGCAGGACATGAAGAAGATCGACGACGCCCTGGCCAAGAATCCGAAGCTCACGGACGCGCAAATGGCAGAAGTGAAGAAGGATCGCGCCGAAGGTGAAGCGCTGCACAAGGCCGGCAAGCATCAGGAGTCGATCGACACGCTGGCCAAGGCCGAAAAGATTCTCGGCATCCAGTAAGCTCGATCGTATCGGTACCGAGCGCCGGCGCGGGCAACCGCGCCGGCGTTTTTATGGGTCGGATTCGACTTTTCACGTAACGGTAGGCATTGCGCGAGCCGACTCCGAAAAGTCGAGTCTGACCCTGCTTTCGCGGCGCCGGCGTTTCTTTTTGCGAGCCGATGACGAAAAGTCGAGTCTGACCCTACTTTTCACGCACGATCGCGGGAAGGTCGACGCCGGCCGGCAGCGTTCCCAGCGCGCCTGCGTACCCGTCGTCGAGGCGTGAGGCGCAGTACGCGTCGCCAATCGCTGCCGGCGCATGTCGCACAAGGAGAGCCGCCGCCAGCCCGACGGCGATCGCCCCGGCGATGCGCCGTGCGTCGCGCTCCCGGGTGTCGGGCTGACGCAACGCCGTCGCGAGCATTGCAGCGTGCCGGTCGAGCCTCGCGTCGGCACCGCGCGCGAGCGCCATCTCGGCGACGATAGCGTCGATCGCGGCGCTCTCGCGGCGGGCGGCGCGCAGGACGTCGAGGCACATGACGTTTCCGGAGCCTTCCCAGATCGAATTGAGCGGCGCTTCGCGATAAAAGCGCGGGAGCGCCGATTCCTCGACATAGCCGTTGCCGCCGAGCACCTCCATCGCTTCGGCAACGACCGTCGCTGCGCGCTTGCACACCCAATATTTGATCGCCGGCGTCGCGAGTCTCGCCAGCGATCGCTCGCTCTCCGCTGCGGCGGCTTCGAACGCGCGCGCGAGCCGCAGCGCCAGCGCGGTCGACGCTTCCGCTTCGAGGGTCAGATCCGCGAGCACATTCTCCATCAAGGGCTGCTCGACGAGCCGTCGTCCGAAGGCGCGGCGATGCGTGGCGTGATGCAGCGCCTGGGCCACGGCGCCGCGCACGAGACCCGCGCTGCCGATCGCGCAATCGAGCCGCGTGTGCTGCACCATCTCGATGATGACCGGCACGCCGCGACCTTCCTCGCCGAGAAGCCACGCGTGGGCGCCGTCGAACTCGACCTCGGACGACGCGTTCGAGCGGTTGCCGAGCTTGTCCTTGAGGCGGACGATGCGCACCGCGTTGCGCGTGCCGTCCGGCAGCAGGCGCGGCAAGAGGAAGCACGAGAGTCCCGCGCCGGTCTGCGCGAGCACCAGATGCGCGTCGCACATCGGCGCCGAGAAGAACCACTTGTGTCCGGTGAGCCGGTAGCTCCCGTCGGCGCTACGCTCGGCGTGGGTGAGGTTGGCGCGAACGTCGGAGCCGCCTTGGCGCTCGTTCATGCCCATGCCGATCAATGCGGAGGCTTTGTCGGCGACGGGTAGCGATCGCGGGTCGTACTCGCGCTCGAGGATGCGCGGCAGCCACAGATCGTCAAGCGGCGGAAGGGTTGCCGCGTGCCGCCGCAGCACGGGAACCGCCGCATAGGTCATCGTCAAGGGACATTGCGTGCCATTCTCGACTTCGGCATGCAGCAGGTAGGCAACGGCACGGGCCACCTGTGCGCCATCGCGCGGCTCGAGCCACGGCGTGCAGTGCTCGCCCTCTCGCATCGCGAGGCGCATCAGGTCGTGCCACGCCGGGTCGAAGCCGACTTCGTCGATCCGCTCGCCGAACCGGTCGTGGGTGCGGAGCTCCGGTGGGTAGCGGTTCGCGCGGGCCGCGAGCGCGAAGGTCTCCGCGCGGCCGAGCAACTCGCCCCATCCGACCAGGCGCTCATGCGCCCAGGACGCGCCCTCGCGGCTCGCGGCATCCTGCAGCGCCCGATCGGCGAGGTACAGGTTGCGGCCCTCGAACGGCGGCGGCTGGTTCGCGTCGCGAAAAGTAGGGTCAGACTCGACTTTTTGAAAAGTAGGGTCAGACTCGACTTTTGGCAGTCGATTCATGGGATTGGGGTTGCCGATGAAAAGTCGAGTCTGACCCTACTTTTGACGCTGCGCCGACTTCGGGCGGAACGCCTTGCAGACTTCCTCGCGGGTTTCGACGTACGGACCGCCGATGAGGTCGAGACAATAGGGCACTGCGGGGAACACGCCGTCGAGCGTCTCCTTGATCGCCTTGGGCTGACCCGGAAGATTGAGGATCAGCGCGCGACCGCGGACGACGCCGAGCTGTCGCGAGAGGATTGCCGTGGGCACGTACTTGAGGCTCACCTGGCGCATCTGCTCGCCGAATCCCGGCAGAACCTTGTGGGCGACGGCGAGCGTTGCCTCGGGGGTGACGTCGCGCGGCGCCGGGCCGGTGCCGCCCGTCGTGAGCACCAGGTCGCAGCCCACCGTATCGACAAGCTCGATCAGCGTGCGCTCGATCAGCGCCTGATCGTCGGGGATCAGTCGCGTTTCCATGCGCCAGGCGGTTCGCAGCGCCCCGGCGAACCATTCCCTGAGGCCAGGGATGCCTTTGTCCTCATAGACGCCGGCGGAGGCGCGGTCGCTGATCGAAACGAGCCCGATCAGTAGCGATGGCGAATCGGTCATGGGAGGTAGATCATCGAGAATCCG
>VBCL01000270.1:9965-12895 GCA_005888865.1 Betaproteobacteria bacterium
CCTGCGCACGCTCGGCGCGCGCGCTTTCGATCAATGCGGCCAGGCGCGGCCTGTCGGCCGTCGTCCGTTCGGCGCAAAACGCTTCGAGCGAGCCGGATTCCGAGAGCAGCCGCTCGCGCCAGCGCTCGACGGCGTGGAGGCGCGCTTTCTCCGCGGTCGGGGTCTGGGCCCACTGCGCGAGCTTCGACCGGATCGGCGCCGCGTCGATGCTGCGCATGAGCCGCCCGATGAATTGGACCTGCCGACGACGTGCCTCATGTTGCTTGATGCGGCGCGCGGCGTCGAGCGCCTCGACCAGCCTCTCGGGCAGCTCCAGC
The DNA here is from genome assembly GCA_005888865.1 of Betaproteobacteria bacterium. Classification (GTDB taxonomy): domain Bacteria; phylum Pseudomonadota; class Gammaproteobacteria; order Burkholderiales; family Casimicrobiaceae; genus PALSA-1003. The sequence goes on from VBCL01000270.1 coordinate 10,283, forward strand.
TCCGCCAGGCGGTCCGGGGCGACCTCCAGCAATGCCTCACCCAGGGCCTGGAGCGCATCCATCTCGGCCTTGCGCTGCGTTTTCGAGGGTGGCCCGGCCTCCTGGTCGGCCAAGCGGGCTGTTTCGTCGGATCGTCGCACGGCGGCCGGTCGGGGTGGAACGCGTTTGCTATCATACTAGGGGAATGGGCCCCACTCGGAAACCGGTTGGCGCAAGATGCCGATGCTGCTAGTGCGCCACCCCTCCAGAGGCGCCCGGGGTTGTCTCGCGCCGCGATCCACCAGAGTCCGCCGATGACCGATTCTGCCGCCACGACGCTGGCTGCGCCCGCTACCCGATTCCCACTGACTTCCGACGGGCTCTCCGCGGTCGCCGATGGCGTCCTCTCGGCCGCACGCACCGGAGGCGCGACCGCCGCGGAGACCGAAGTCTCGCAGGCCTTCGGACTTTCCGTGACGGTGCGCAAAGGGGAGGCGGAAACGATCGCCTACAACCGTGACAAGGGTATCGGGGTCACGATCTACGTTGGCGCGCGGCGCGGCCACGCCAGCACTGCGGACTTCTCCGATGGGGCGATCCGCGACACCGTCGCCAAGGCGCTGGCGATCGCGCGCTACACTGCCGAGGATGATTGCGCGGGTCTCGCGGATCCGAAGCTCCTCGCCCGCAACTGGACCGACCTCGACCTGTACCACCCGTGGGACCTCTCGGTCGAAGCCGCGATCGAGCTCGGACGCGAGTGCGAAGCGTCAGCGCTGGCGGTCGATCGCCGTCTGACCAACTCGGACGGCGCCACCGTGTCGCTTCACGAGGCGCAATTCGTCTACGCCAACACCCACGGCTTCTCGGGCGGCTACGCCACCTCGCGCCACGGCATCTACTGCTCGGTGATCGGTGAAGAGGACGGCGCGATGCAGCGCGACGACTGGTATACCGTGGCGCGATCGCCGAACGATCTGGAAGGCGCGGTGAAAGTGGGCCGCATCGCCGGCGAACGCACGGCCAGCCGCCTCGGAGCTCGCCAGCTGTCGACCCTCGAATGTCCCGTGCTGTACGAAGCGCCCATCGCCACCGGCCTCATCGGTCACTACGTCAACGCCACAAGCGGCGGCAGTCTCTATCGCAAGTCGTCGTTTCTCCTCGACAGCCAGGGCAAACAGGTTTTTGCGCCGCACGTCACCATCCGCGAGGACCCGCATCTGTCGCGCGGCCAGGCCTCCGCGCCCTTCGACGACGAAGGCGTGGCGACGCGTCGTCGCGACGTCGTGAGCGATGGCGTGGTGCAGGGCTACTTCCTCGGGAGCTATTCGGCGCGCAAGCTCAAGCTCGTGTCGACGGGCAACGCCGGAGGCAACCACAATCTCGTCGTCAGTCACGGCGAGGATGACCTGCCGGCGCTGCTCTCCCGGATGGGCCGTGGCGTCCTTGTGACCGAGTTGCTGGGCCAGGGTGTCAATCCGGTCACCGGCGACTATTCGCGCGGCGCGGCCGGGTACTGGGTCGAGGGCGGACAGATCGCCTATCCTGTCGAGGAAATCACGATCGCCGGCAATCTCAATCGGATGTACCGCGATATCGTCGCGATCGGCAGCGACGTCGATCGCCGCGGGTCGCGCCACTGCGGCTCCGTGCTCATCGGAGCGATGACCGTTGCAGGCAACTAGCGCACGCGCGGGAATGCCGCCCAAGCGGCCCATGCGGGACCGATTACGGACCTGGCGGCGCTCGCTGCGCGATCCTCTGCGCGGCGGCAAGTCCGCGACGCACTGGGTTGCGGCACTGCCAAGCGGTGATCCGCTCGAGTTGCAAAGTGAGGTGCTCGAACTGGTCGCGTCGTTCCCGGGAGGGCGCCGGCGCCTCGGGCCCGCCCAGGCCGAAGCGCTGCTGCACATCGATGCGCGCTGCGAGCCGATCGTCAGCCAGCTGACGGCGCAGTACACGGCCAATTACCAGCGTTCGAGCGGCGTCGAGACGAGGCTCTGGCACGGCGTGTTCGATCTGGTGAAGGCGTTTACGGCCGCATATCAGGCAACGCTCAAAGCGGGCTACGCAGCCGGGGAACAGAAACGCTGGAAGGTCGTCCTGCCGCGCGTATTGGTGAGACTCGCGCATTACAAGGGTATCGACGGCAAGTTCCGCCTCTTCCGCTATGGCCACTGGATCCCGGCGCAATGGCGCGAGTTGCACGAGCTGTACGAGTTCGCGCGCATGCGCGGCTGGCAGCGCGAGCCGCTGTCGTTCGGCGCGGGTGCATTCAGCCAGCCGAGCCGCTCGCTCGAGCAGGAATACGTTCGGGCGCTGCTTCTGATGCGGCTGGACTTCACGCCCGATCAGGTCGAGTGGGTGGCGCGCTCCCTCGACGAATGGACACAATCCGTCACGCTGGTGCCGCCTCCCGGGACCGGTGCGACTTTCTTCGTGGATCTGTCGGCAACGCAGGGTCTCAAGCGCCAGGACCGGGACCGGCCGCACCCGGGCGGGCGGCTGATGTTCCTCGACGCGACGCCCGTCTATTCCAACGTGGTCGAGCGGATGCGCTCGCTCCCCGAGCAGGACACCGACCCTCAGCTGCCGGGCGCGCTACCCCCGCGAGAGCAGAAGTTGCTGCTGATG
>VBCL01000271.1:0-3970 GCA_005888865.1 Betaproteobacteria bacterium
CCTTTGACCGATTCCAGCGCCGTCTCCAGCACCCCGCCCTCGACGTAAGGCGCGGCGGCGTAGAAGCCGGGGTCGTATTTCCATTCGGAGCGGAACGCGGCAGCGAATTTCCTGTTGATCGGATTGTCGAGCTCCGCCGAATACCAGCAGGCCGTGATGATGCCCAATGCTTCGTCGCCCATGTTGCGCAGCACCGCTTCGTCGAACGCGGTCATTCCGCCGACGACGTTGATCTTGCCCTTGAAACCGTACTCGTTGAACTGCTTGTACCAGCGGAAACCGTTCGACCCGGCGAAACCCAGAAAGATGGCGTCGATATTCGTCTTCTGCTGTGCAAGATACGTGCTGTAGTCGGGCACGGTGAGCGGCGGAAACATCTTCTGCACGATCTTCCCGCCGGCATCCTCGAACACGCGCTGAAAACCCGCACACATCTCGTGGCCGTAGGCGATGTCATCCGCGATAACCGCCATGCGCTTGTACTTGAGTGTCTTGGCGCAGTAGTCCGCGAGCGGCTGGGAGCACTGTGAGGACGTCGACGTGCCGCGAACGAACCAGGGATTGGGGTTGCGCTGCGTCAGGTCCTCGGCGGCCGCGACCGACAGCGTCGGAAGCTGCTGCGTCCGGATGTAATCGTCGGCCGCGAGCGCTTCGGCCGCGGCGAGCGGGCCGATCATGACCTGGATCTTGTTGCGCTCGACCAGCTCCTGCAGCTTGGTGCGCGCCTGTGCCGGCACGCCGGCGCTGTCGCCCACCGTTAGCTCGACCTTGCGCCCGGCGAGCGTATTGTTGTGCTCCCGCAGGAACTGCGTCAGCCCGCGTTCCATGTCGATCCCGCCGGAAGCGAGAGGTCCAGTCTTGACGGTCATCAGCCCGATCCGGATCGGCTCGGCCTGCGCGCGCACGATCGTCGGGAAGCCGAGCGCCGAGGCGCCCAGGCCGATGCCGGCTGCTTGGATGATTCTTCTGCGGGTGAATCCCATGTCCGTTCCTCCTCGTGGATGCTTGCCGTCTTACAGGACGCTAATGAGTGAGGCTCTTCGGTGCGTCGGGCTGCTTGAGCGGCTGCGCCCGGTCGAAAGCGTCGATTTTCATGCACTCGTCGAAGATGCGCATGACGGTCGGCATCGCCGTGGTCTCGACGTTGAAATATCCCGCGGCAAAAACCTGGCCCGCGAGGCAGATATCCGCAAACGTCGGCGCGTCGCCGTGGCAGAACCTGCCGGTCTCGCGTTCGTGCGCGAGGTGCGTCTCCAGCGCTTCGAGCGCTTTGCGCGTCCAGTGTTGCAGCCAGCGGTTGCGCGCGGGCTCGTCGAGGCGCATCTCGCCCTCGAGATAGGTGCGGATGCGCGGCACGATGAGCGGGTGGCCTTCGCAGGCGACGATCAGAGCGAGCCCGCGAACACGGGCGCGGCCGCGAGGGTCGCGCGGCAGGAGCGGTGGCTGCGGGTGTGTCTCTTCGAGGTATTCGAGAATCGTCATCGACTGGACCAGGGGCGGGCCGTCGTCGATGAGCAATGACGGCACGACGCACTGCGGGTTGACCGCTTTGTAGTCGTCGCCGTGCTGCATGCCCTTCAGCAGATTGACCGAGACCTCGTGCGCCTCGACGCCCTTGAGCGCCAACGCCACGCGCACGCGGTAGGTGGCGAGCGAGCGCCAGAATCCGTACAACTTCATGGTCACGACGTTACTCCTCTTGAAAGGTGTCTCAGCATTACGCGGGGATCACCGGGACCAGGACATAGGGTTGCCGCTCCCGGCCGACATGCAGTGTAGTCCTGCCGCCGAAGATCGCAACGGGGCGATCGCGCGGATCGTCGTGCAGGAACGGCCCGCAGCCGCGGAGCTCGTTCTTGAAGTTCGAAAGGCGCGCTCCGGTGGACTTGCCCCACTCGTAATCGCGGCCGCGCACGGTCAGCGCGAGACGATGCCCCGCAGGCACCACGATCGACGTCGGCCAGAGCTCGATGTCGAGCGGCACCACTTCGCCCGGCTGGAGTGGCTGCAATTCGTCGTGCGTGTGATAAGGCCGGTACTCGGTCGAGAGCTCTGGATCGAGCTTGCGGTGCGACGCGCGCAGCCAGCCCTGAGCGACGGGCGTGTGTGGATCGATCGCGCCCATGAACACGACCTCGCGCATGTCCGGGGTGAACACGCGAAACACCAGGAACAGGTCCGCGTCGGCGGTCGACGACGACATGAACAATCTCGATGCGAGCGGTCCGGTGATCTCGGTCTCGCGCTCGAACGGGGCGCCGATGAAGGTGACACCCTCGCCGTACGCGTCGTAGCTCACGCTGCCCGCGGATGCGACCGGTTCGCGGCGCAGGCTCTGGTCGATCGGGTCGAGATAGAAGCGTGTCCATTGCGTGCGCGCGATCGGCCATTCGGCTTCGTGCCGTTCGACGAAGCGGTCGACATGGCGTATCTGCAGTTGCACGCGTGGCTGATCTTTCCAGCCGTTGTCGGCCCCTTTCAGGAAGCAGTCGAAGAAGCGCTTCTGCAGGTTGACGCCGTAATCCGTGTAGAAATGGGTCCAGTGCTCGAGGCCATGCGCCTCGAGCCACTTGTCCTTCGAGGCGGCGCGCACGAAGCCCTCGAAATTCCCGCGCGGGTGCAAGCCCTGCCCACCCCAGTTCGCCGCGGAAAGAAAAGGCACCGTGATCTTGTCCCAGAGCGGCGAGCGCTCGCGGTGATAGTCGTCGTCGAGCGGGTGAGCACGAATCTCCTCTCCGAAATCGCAGCGATTCGCGTAGAGCTCGCGATCGGAAAGCATCTCGTCTCCGCATACAGGCTTGCCCGTCACCCGGCTTTTCGGGCCGCGCTCGCCAAGGCCGTGCTGCACGGTCTTCACCTGCATGTCGTACCAGTTGGCCCAGAAGGTACTGAGGATGCCGCCGTGATGCGTCATGTCGCGGTACCAGTCGGCGGCGCCTTCCCAGATGCACATCGCCGTCAGATGCGGCGGTTGCAGTGAAGCGACATGCCACTGGTTGATGCCATAGTAGGAAACGCCCGAGAGGCCGACTTTGCCGCTCGACCAGGGCTGAACGCCGGCCCACTCGATGCACTGGTAGAAATCCCGCGTCTCGCGTGGAGAGAAGTGATCGATGAAACCGGGCGAGCAGCCAGTGCCGCGGGAATCGACGCGCACGCAGACATAACCATCGGGCACCCACTTTTCCGGATCGACGACTTCCCAGCTCTGATAGCGGTTGCTCGAGCCGTACGCGACATCCGGGTGCTCGGCGACCATTCGCTGCCATGCGCTCGGGTAGCCGTCCTGGAACGCGAGCCCCTTCGCGTACGGACCATAGCTCAGGAGAACGGGGTGGCGTCCCGACGCGGACGGTCGGTACACGTCGGCACGCAGGACCAGACCGTCGTCCATGGGAATCGGGACATCCCACTCGATACGCATCTCATTGCGGAGCTCGCTCCCGGGCGACCCCATGCGTCCTCCTCATTGAGCAAACCGTGGCGGTGGCACTGCCATTCATTTTTCTTATCGCGAGTCAATTTGACGCCTGGGTCGCTACGGTGTCAACCTGAGTGCGAGCCATATCACGAACATAGGAGCAGCCATTGCAAATCGGTATCGCAGGCACAGGACGCATGGGTGCGGCGATCGCAGCGCGCCTGCTCGATCGCGGCCACGCCGTGATCGTATGGAACCGCACCGCGGATAAAACCCGGCCGCTGGCGGCGGCCGGCGCGGCGGTGGCGGCGACGCCACGCGAGTTGTCGACGGCGGTCGACTGCATCATCACGATGCTGACCGACGCTGCGGCGATCGACGCGACGTATCAAGGTGAAAGCGGATTGCTCGCGGGCCGGGTACGCGGCAAGTTGTTCATCGACATGAGCACGGTGCGCCCGGAGGTCGAGGCTGCGCTTGCGGCCAAGGTGCGGGAGAAGGGCGCGGCGCTCATCGAGTGTCCGGTCGGCGGAACGGTCGGTCCGGCGA
>VBCL01000271.1:4015-4509 GCA_005888865.1 Betaproteobacteria bacterium
ACGAGCTCTGTCGCCGCGTCGAGCACGTCGGAGTCGTCGGCGCGGGAGCGAGCATCAAGCTCGCCATCAACCTTCCACTGCTGGTGTATTACCAGGCGCTCGGCGAAGCGCTATCGCTCTGCCGGAGTCTCGACATCGCCCCGGCGCGGCTGATCGACATTTTTGCCGATACTTCCGGTGGTCCCAACATGCTCAAGGTCCGGGGGCCGGCGATTGCAGCCACCTTGCAGGGCAAGGCGACGACTCCGGTGACCTTCGACGTCGACCTGATCCGCAAGGATCTACGCACGATGCTCGAAGAGGCTGCGGGGCTCGGGGTCAGCCTGCCGCTGGCCGCGCGGGCGCTCGACTGCTACGACGCGGTGGCAGCCGATGGTCTGGGCGCGAGCGATGCCACGATGCTGCCCGCGCACTGGCTGCGTACGGGTGGTCGTTAGCCGCGCGGCTCATTCGGCGTGGATGTTCGCTTCCTTAATCAGTTTCGCGTACTTCGC
>VBCL01000271.1:4663-6079 GCA_005888865.1 Betaproteobacteria bacterium
CACCAGTTCACGGCGACGAGGCCAGGCAGGCCCGACTCGACGCACGTCGGAACATCCGGAACCAGCGGACTGCGCTCGGGACTGGTGATCGCCAGCGCGCGCAGCGTACCGGCGCGAATATGCTGCATCACCGGCAGCGCGTCGGAAAACACGAGCTGCACGTGCCCGGCGATCAGATCGTTGACCGAGAGGATCCCGCCCTTGTACGGCACGTGCACGATGTCGACGTGCGCCAGGCTCTTGAGCATCTCGCCGGAGAGATGCGCGACGCTGCCGGAGCCACCCGAGCCGAAGTTGAGCTTGCCCGGGTTGGCGCGCGCGTACGCGATCAGCTCGCCCAGCGTCTTGACCGGCGTCTTCGGATTGACGACCAGGACGTTGGGGCCCGTGGAGATTAGCGATACCGGAAGGAAATCGCGCTCGACGTCGAAGGGCACCTTCGAGAGGAGCGGATTGACGACCACGGGACCGAGGTTGCCGATGACAAAGCTGTAGCCGTCGGCCGGCTGATGCGCCGCGTAATCCATGCCGATCGAGCCTGCGGCGCCGGGCTTGTTCTCGACGATCACCGGTTGCCCCCAGAGCTCGGAGAGCTTCTGCGCGAGGATCCGCGCCATGAGGTCGGAGCTTCCGGCCGGCGGATAGGTGACGATCAGGTGGACCGGCTTCGATGGGTAGGTTTCCCCGAGTACCGCGTTACCCACCAATGCGGCGACCAGTCCGACGACAAAGACGAGTGGTCTGACGATACGCATACATACCTCCTTGCGTTGCGGCCAAGTGCAGGAGCCGATGCCTGGCTGCGTAATGATATTACTCGAATTTGTGCCCGGGGCAGGCGCGACAAATTGTCTGCTGCCATTGCGCGGATCTCACCGATCTACAACAATGTCTGCGTGACCCGCGCTCACTCCCAGCCTCGGCGACTGCGTTGTTGGCGACTTGCTGCCGTGTCGGTAGCACTGCTATGCATTCCCGCTGTTCCCGGCCCATCGGAAGCTCAAGCGATACCTGCGCGATGTCGCTACGTGCAACTCGCGAAGTTACCGATCACCTACGCCAGGCAGCAGCCGATTATCGAGGGCACCATCAATGGAACGCCGGTCAAGATGCTTCTCGATACCGGCGCCCAGCAGACAGTGCTCACTCGGGATCTGGCCGAGAAGCTCGGCCTGACACTCAGCCACTCCAGCAGGGTTGTAGCTGGCATCAGTGGCGTATCGACACAGTATCGAGCTCAGGTCGATAACATGTCGATTGGGCCGATCCACGGAAATCACGTCAGCCTCATGGTGGCCTGGGAAACGGCAAACCTCCCGTCCGCCGCTTTGGTGGGTGCCGACTTCGTGTTCCAGCACGATATCGAGATTTCGCTCTCGTCGCGCGAGATCAAGTTCTTTGAGGCCTTGGAATCAG
>VBCL01000272.1:0-4300 GCA_005888865.1 Betaproteobacteria bacterium
CACAAGGGAAGGAAGTAGCTTCGCCAAACATATACCGGTCACCGCTTCGTTACGCACTCAGTGGGAGACGCACCATGCGCTCGGTAACCATGCCGATTGCAGTCGTCGCAGCTCTTGCGACCGCCAGGGTTGCAGATGCCGAGCCAATGAGCTACCTCGGCCGGCGTTCACGCTCGCGACGAGCGCTGGCACCTCCCGGCAGTCCCTCGACGTCGCAGTGAACAGCAATGTGGCTTGTCCGGCGCGATCCTTCACGCCGTTCGGAACCTGGAGCATCACGCTCCAGTAAGCGCGAAGCAACTCCGAACGCCTGGGCATTCCGCAGGCGTTCGGACGAGGCACCTTTGGTAGCGTAGCGTAGAGCTCAGCGGGACAGTGCATGTCGAGGTTCGCCCTCGGCCTTCATCGAGTACACCCAGCTCGGGGGCGTCGAGCGCGGCCCCGGTGCTAAAATCCCAGTTATGCGTAGAAATGACATGACTGAACTCGACGTGAGCCCGCTCGCTCGACCTTTGATTACTCGTCGTCAGACGAGGAAGGTGTTCGTCGGAGGCATCGCGATCGGCGGCGGCGCGCCGATCGTCGTGCAGTCGATGACCAACACCGACACGGTCGACGTCGCAGGCACGGTCGCGCAGGTCAAGGCGCTGGCCGACGCCGGCTCGGAGCTGGTGCGCATCACGGTCAACACCGCCGAAGCGGCGGCCGCGGTGCCGGCGATCCGCGAGCGGCTCGACGCGCTCGGCTGCGATGTGCCGCTGATCGGCGATTTCCACTTCAATGGTCACAAGCTCCTCAGTAATTTTCCCGATTGCGCGCGGGCACTCGCGAAATACCGCATCAACCCGGGCAACGTGGGTAAGGGGAGCAAGCACGACCCGCAGTTCGCGGTGATGATCGAGAAGGCGATCGAGCACGGCAAGCCGGTGCGCATCGGTGTCAACTGGGGCAGCCTCGATCAGGAATTGCTCGCAAGCATGATGGACGAGAACGCGAAGTCGACGCGTCCCCTCGACGCCGCGCAGGTGATGCGCGAGGCGATGGTGACCTCCGCCATCCGCAGCGCGACGTTCGCAGAAGCGCTCGGCCTGCCGGGCGACCGAATCATCCTCGCCTGCAAGGTGTCCGGTGTTCAGGACCTGATCGCCATTTATACCGAGCTTGCGCGCCGCTGCGACTATCCGCTTCATCTCGGGTTGACCGAAGCGGGAATGGGTTCGAAGGGGATCGTCGCGTCCACCTCGGCGCTCGCCATCCTGCTGCAGCAAGGCATCGGCGACACGATCCGCATCTCGCTCACGCCCGAGCCCAACGGTGACAGGACCCGCGAGGTCATCGTGGCGCAGGAGATCCTGCAGACGATGAGCCTGCGTTCGTTTTCGCCGCTGGTCAGCGCCTGCCCCGGCTGCGGCCGGACGACCAGTGTGTTTTTCCAGACCTTGGCGGACAAGATCCAGACGTATCTCCGCGCCGAGATGCCGTCATGGCGCGAACGTTACCCGGGCGTGGAGAACATGACCGTCGCGGTGATGGGATGTGTGGTCAATGGACCGGGCGAATCGAAGATGGCGAATATCGGCATCAGTCTGCCCGGCACGGGAGAGGTCCCGGTGGCGCCGGTGTTTGTCGACGGTCAGAAGACAGTGACGCTCAAGGGCGACGCGGTCGCCGAGGAATTCCAGCAGATTGTCGCCGATTACGTGCGCGCCACCTATGGTGGCGAACCGCCGGCCGCCCACCTGAGACCTCAGCAGAAGTCGATCGTCATCCGGCCTCAACGAGAGGCTTCGGATCGCCCCGCACCTGCGCACTCCGAGCGCGGCGGCGACTGATCGGTCCGCGGTTTGCGCGCTGCACGCGGCCCGGACGACGTCAGGGGCTGCGTGGAAGGGTGACGCGCGCGATCATCCCGCCGCCATCGCGGAGCAGGAGGTCGAGCGTGCCGCGGTGAAGCCGAGCGATGCGCTCGACGATCGCGAGACCGAGGCCCGCTCCGGCGACACCGCTGCGCGCCGGGTCGCCGCGGGTGAAGGGCCGCTTCAGGTACTCCACCTGATCCGGCGGGACACCCTGTCCGCGGTCGGCGACCTCGAGCACGATCGAGCCATTGGCGACGCGGGTGGCGACCTCGACCGGCGGCGCCCCGTGACGCAACGCATTGTCGATCAGGTTGCCCACCAGCCGTTCGAATGCGGTGGCTCGCAGCGGCACCTGCGGCAGCTCGCCGCGGGCGAAGCGCACGTCGCGGCCGGCGCGCCGGTGACGTGCAATCACCGTGGCGACGATGTCTCCGGGGTCGCACACCTCCGGTTGCGATTCGTCCCCGTCGCGAGCGAAGTCGAGGAACTGACTGATGATCCGGTCCATCTCCTCGATATCGTCGACCATGCCCTGATGCGCGTGATCGTCCGACGTGCCGACCTCGATGCCGAGGCGGAGTCGCGCCAGCGGCGTGCGCAGGTCGTGCGATATCCCGGCCAGCAGAACCGCGCGGTCCTGCTCGATCTGACGCAGGTTGGACAACATCTGGTTGAAGCCGCGGTTGAGGTTGACGATCTCCGACGGGCCGCTCTCCGGCAGCGGAGGCGGTGATTTCCCCTGACCCACGCTCGCCACCGCATCGTTGAGCTGGCGCAGCGGCCGTGCGAGGTAGCGGGCGAAGGCATACGCGCTGGCCAACAGCACGGCAAGGATCAGAACGCTCCACTCCACCGCTCGCGATGGCTCCGAAGGTCGTGGCGGCAACGGGAACCCGGCCCAGTAGGCGCGATCTCCGGCGACCAGCTTGATCCATAGAAGCTGGAGCCGTGGCTGAATGCGCAGCTCCGTCTCGGGCCCGAGCTCGGACTTGAGGCGTTCACCGAGCTCGACGAGCAGCGGGCTCTGTGGCGGCCCACCGGTGAAGCGGCGCTCCTCGTCGGGAACGATGCGTGCGTGGTAGGCCTCGCCGAATTTGGCCAATGTCGTGTCATTCGCCGGCGGCTCGGTGGCGGCCAGAGCCGCACGCAGCGATCGCAGCTCCACCAGCTTGGTGTCGCTGAACTGGCGCGCGATGAGCGCGGCGCGATCCTGGCGAAACAAGTAGATCGCCGCGGCCTGGCTGACAAGAATAACCGCCAGCAACAGAAGCGCGAGCCGGCCGAACAGCGAGCGCGGCCACAACGTCAATCTCAAGCGCCCTCGCTGGGCGTCGCGGGCTCGTCGGGAACGAATACGTAGCCGAAGCCCCACACGGTCTGGATGTAGCGCGGCGTCGAAGGGTCAGGCTCGATCAGCTTGCGCAGGCGCGAGATCTGCACATCGATCGCGCGGTCGAAGACATCGTGATCCCGGCCGCGCGCGAGCAACATCAGCTTCTCGCGGGCCAGCGGCTGACGCGGATGGGTCGCCAGGACCTTGAGCAGGCTGAACTCGCCGGTGGTGAGCGCGATCGGCGCATCGCCGCGAAGCAGCGCTCGCGTGGACAGATCGAGCAGGTACGGCCCGAATGCGATCTTGCCATCGGCGGCAGGCGCGCCGGGGGCGAGGCGCTCGGTGTGGCGCCGAAGCACCGCGTGGATGCGCGCAACGAGCTCGCGCGGGTTGAACGGTTTCGGCAGGTAGTCGTCCGCGCCCATCTCGAGCCCCACGATGCGGTCCACGTCCTCGCCTTTGGCCGTGAGCATGATGATCGGCACTGTTTCTCCGGACCCGCGCAGGCGTCGGCATACCCCAAGGCCGTCTTCCCCGGGAAGCATGAGGTCGAGCACGAGCAGATGCGGAGGGTCGCGCTGCAGGCGCTTGTCGAGCTCGCGCGCGTCGGGAAGGGCCTGCACCTGGAAGCCCTGTTCGGCGAGGTAACGGACGAGCAGGTCGCGCAGACGCGCATCGTCATCGACCACCAGAATTTTTGGACTGACCTGTTTCACAGCAATCGCATCGTAGGGCGCGGCGCGATCCCTGCCGAACCCGGGTTGTCACCAATTGTAACGTCGGTCGGCGGGGGCAACGATTCGTTACACAACCGGCGGCGCCCGAGCTGCGTTCATGCGGGACAATGCCCCGCCGACGCGTGCGCCGGGTCGCAACAAAGCGTTACCCATTCACGGCTGCCGGCAATGATTGCGCAATCCCGGCGAGTCAAGCTCGCGTCGATCGGCTCCTGGTTCTTGCCAATGCCGGATCTTCCAGGCCCATTGTCGGGCTCCATCGTACGAAAGGTCAGATCGATGAAACGCATCATTCTCAGCGCGCTACTGTTTTCCACCTTGGGCGCCGTCGCGCTGCCTGCGCCGGCGCAGCCCGTGCATGGTGGCACCCC
>VBCL01000272.1:4328-4882 GCA_005888865.1 Betaproteobacteria bacterium
AGCAGCAGCAATGGAACAGCGCGATCGCGCAGAGCACGGCGGCGCACGATGCCGCACGCGCAAGCTTCGAGCAGGTCAAGGCGGCGCTGCAAACGGAGCTGGCCAAGGCCGAGCCCGATTTCGTCGCGATCGCCGCGATCACGGACAACGCGAGTCAGCAGAACGCCACGCTGCACAAGCAGGTACGCGATGCATGGCTCGCCCTGTACGCGACGTTCAGTCCCGAGCAGAAGGCGATCGCCCGCGATGCGATCAAGTCCGGAATCGAGCGCATGCAGGCCCGCCGTGCGGCGCATGGGCGCACACCTCCGGCGAACTAAGGAACGCGCGCGAGATTCGCAGCGCCGACTGGATTGCTGGCCCCCAACGAGGTTCCTTAGTCGATCCTTCGGTCGACAGTCCTGCCCGGCCGGAGGTCTCACCGGGCTTTTTCTAGGATCGACCGCGCGGGGCTCGCAAGCTTGCAGGCTACTATGACAATGGCATAGATGCGTGTACAATGGATCGGAGTCGAGGTGACCGAAGCAAGCATATTGCGCCGCGCCAGGGCGGCG
>VBCL01000111.1:0-17135 GCA_005888865.1 Betaproteobacteria bacterium
CGCCCGTGAGCCCCTGCTCGCGGTAGAGGTTGGCGAGCGCCACGCGCGGCTCGATATACGCATGGGCGGCGGCAAGCGCCGCAGCAAACGCCACTCCCGCTTCGGGTGACCGGCCAAGATCGCGCAACAGGACACCCAGAAGGTACTGTCCCGGCGCGTAACCGGGTTGCTCGGCGAGGACGTCGCGATAGCCGGCGATGGCGGCTTCGGAATCGCCAGCCTGATGGGCAGCGACGGCGGCCTGCCACGCTGCCGAAATCTCGGGGGCGGAGCGCACGCCGACGTCTGCAAACCACGCCTCCGCCGCGCATGCCTCGTACAACGCCGCCTCGAGCGCCACGCGATGTCGCGCGAGCGCCGCTTCGTCGGCCGCTTCGGGCGGAGCCAAAACATGGTCGATGAGCGGCGCCACATTGGCCCCGACGAGACCTGCGTAGGTCCATCGCCTCCTCGCCGGCTTCTGCGCGAGCAGTGGGCCGACCGCTGCGTTGACCCCCACCAGATCGATCAATACGTCGGCATCGATCTGCGCGATCGAGCGTGCCAGCGCGGGTTCTGGGGACGAACCGAGCGTCTCCACCCTGACGCTTGCGGGCAGCGACGCGAGAATCTCGCGCGGCGGCATGTCCCCGACGACATAGACAGTGGCCACGACCCGCTCCGGCGGATGTGCGGCAACGATCGCACGGAGATAACGGTCGGGGTCGATCGCCACACCGCCGATATCGACGCGTCCGGCGGGCGCGATGAGATAGGCCACGCGCAAGCCTGCCGTGCGGCGCGGCCACAGCAACGGCGCGCCGGAACCGACCTGCCCCGCACAACGCAGTGCGTAGCGGCGGCCCCACCGAGCCCGGAACCCAAGGGCGCCGGCCACTCGCGCCAGCCGCCGCAATACTTCGGGTTCGTCGATCGGCCGCTTCGAACGCTTGGCATGCGCGAGCACCGCTTGCGCCGCGTCGCGCTCGCCGGTTGCGAGCAATTCTTCGGCGGCAAGGACGAGCAGCAGCGGAGGCAGGCTCTCCCCGTGCGTTGCCACGAGCTCGCGGAGCAGCGCGCTTCGGGCGTCGGAACGCGGGAGCGCGGCCAGCACCCGCGACAGTTCCTCCCAACGGCGACCGTCGAGCTCCCCGAGCAGATTGCCAAGACCCTCGTAGGCGGACTCATCCCCCGCCCCGAGCCTCGACACTGCGAGCCCGAAGCGCGCGCCTCCGTGCTGGGGATGATCCTTGAGGACGCGCCGGTAGGTCTCGATCGCTTCGGCGTGCGCTCCTGCCCGCCGTGCGGCGCCCGCCAGACTGAGCTGAAGGCGCACGTGCTCCGGTTGAAGCGAGAGGCCGGCGCGCCACGCTTCGCGGGCCTCGTCGTCTCGGCCGAGGTCGCGCAGCACTTCTCCAAGACGATATCGTGCCTGCACCGCGTAAGCATTGGAGTTGAGCGCACGCCGGTAGCAAATCATGGCGTCGATCGCCCGTCCGGCCTGCTGGTGCTCCCAGCCGCGCGCAAGCCATTGGCCATAATCGGCGCGGACCATGGGCGCGCCGGGCATTTTTACCGTGCCGTTCGACATGCCTTCACAAACGCTGCCGCAGTGCATCGACCAGCGGCTTGGGCGCAAGACGATACAGGGCGCGGCCGGCGAACGTATGGCGGATCGCTAGGGCCGCGCGCGCCACCACGGCGAGCGCGCCGTTCGGTTTAGGAGCGGATGCCAGTACTGCTGGTGCCTCGGGTGCCTCGACGGGCGGTGCGGCCGGCCGCCACGGCGCATAGTGCAGCGCCTCCAGGCAACGGCCCGCCGAGATCAGGGGCAACGCCGCGCTTGCGGGCGCTTGCGAGAGCGCGGATCGCCAGATCGCGCTTGTCGCTTCCGCCATCGCGGCGAGCGTGGGCTGTGGCGTTGCTTTCGCGCGGGCCGCGGCGGCAGCGTACGCTTCGGCGCCCTCGGGTGCGAGCAGCGCCGCAATACGTTCGAGCATGCGCACATCGTCGCGCCATTCCTCGTCGGAGAGCACCCAGCCGCCACCACTCGCGGCCACGCGTTCGGCCAGCGCTCCGATCGGCGGCACGACCACCGGCCGGCCGGCGGCCCAGGCCTCCGACAGCGTGAAGGCGAACGTTTCGGGGCCCGCCGACGGATACGCGACGATCCGCACGCGATAGTGCTCGATCAACGCGCCGATTTCGCGCGAATCGAACGGGCCGTGCTGCGTAAACACCGCGTCGTCGGTCTGTATTTGCTCTCGGCCGCGATCGAGGTAGCCGATCAGCACCCATCGGACCCGCACACCGCGTTCGCGCGTCAGCTCGGCAAGATGTTCGAGGCGTCGGGCCCCCTTGTCGGCGCCGATCGCGCCGATCACTGCCACCGTCGGCACGCCGTCGTCGGGGAGATCGAGCCGCGTATAGACCGCGTCGTCGCGCGGCATGCCTTGCCCGCTCCCGTGCGCGACGATCGCGACCGAATGTTCCGGGAAATAGCGGCGCAGCATCGTCGCGGCCCATTGCGACGGTGCAATCACGAACGAGGCGCGCGCGAGCAGCGTTCGGTGTCCTTGCCGCCACGCGATGATGTCGATGCCGGCGAACTCCTTCTGTGCACCGAGGCATGCCTGGCACGCCGTGTTATCGGTGACTGCGCCGCAGTATCTGCCGCTCGCGTCGAGGAAGGTGATCGTCGGACAGGCGAAATTGAGATCGTGAACCGTGTATCCGTAGGGGATCGGCAACTCGGGGAGCGTGGTCAGCACCGCTTCGCGACAGCCCGAGATGTTGTGCAGATGAATCAGGCCGATTCCGAAGCGTCCGGCAATGCCGCCCAGGAAATCGCCCCAGGTCTCGTGCGCCTCACGGCGAAAATCGTAGCCGACGACTTCACCGCCCGCGTATTCTTCGAGCCGGCAGTGCTCGCCGACAGCGATCAGCAGGTAATGGCGGAACCCGCCCGACGACGCCGCAATCAGCGCGCGCACGTGATACTCGGTGCCGCCGCCGTGTCCGTGAAGCAGGTGCAGGATTCCGTGCGGGGCCCCATCCTGGATGCGCTGTTGCGAAGCGGCCAGCTCGCGCAACGGGCGCAGGGGATCGGCAGCGATATAGCCGTGGACGAGGTCGGTGTAGTTCGGATGGCGCTCGAGGAGCAGCGCCGTGTTGCGCAGGGCAAGATCGGAGCGCTTGGCGCCGAATGAGCTTCCGCCCAGGTGCAGGACCAATGTGTCCTCGCAGAGGACATTGCGATAGCCCGCGGCGCTCGCGCGAAGACAAAAGTCATTTTCCTCGCCGTAGCCCAGGCCAAAGGCCGGGTCGAAGCTGCCGATGGCGTCGATCAGGGCGCGACGAATATAGAGGCAGAACCCGACGCCGGTCGGCAGGTCGGGATACGTTGGCACCGCCGCGCGCTCGAGCGCCGCGACCAGCGACTCGGGATCGTTTGCCGGAGGCCACGGATTGTTGACGCAGAAGCGCGGCAGCGAGCAGATCTCGGCGTTGTTCGAGAACGGCGTGATCGTGCCGATACGCGGGTCCGAGGCGGCGCAGCGCGACAACTTGTCGAGCCAGCCACGGGTGACGACGGTGTCCGAGTTGAGAAGCAACACGTCCGCGTCCTCGCGCGCCTCGGCGATTCCCCGGTTTGCGGTGAGCGTAAAGCCGAGATTCGTCGGGTTGGCGAGGAGCGTCACCTGCGGCAGCGGGCGGGCGCGAAGAGCCGAGAAATAGGCGCCGATCGAAGGGTCCGGTGATGCATCGTCGATCAGCAGCAGGCGCCAGTCACCGCTCGAATGGTCCAGCACGCTCTGCACGCAGCGCGCGAGATCCGCCGCGGCGTTATACACCGGCACGACGACGTCGATCGGGGTGGCGCGCGGCATTGCGTCAATGCCCGCGCCACTGCCGGAAGCGGCGCCACGGCCATCCGATCCAGCCGCGGAAGCTCTGCAGGTAGGCAATCGCACGCTCCTGCGCGGCGAGCGCGGCCTCGAGCCGCGTACGCTCGGACTCCAGACGTGTGCGCCCGACCTCGAGCGAGATCACCTGTTTTTCGAGCGCTTCGATCTTCTCCGGATGCGACTCGCGCGCGGCGTTGGCCTCGGTGAGAGCCCGATCGCGCTCGCCGATGATGCGCTCACGCTCGACCAGGATCGTTTCCAGCTGGCGGATGTGCGCGGCGTGGCGCTCGACTGCGGCGTCGCGCTCGACCACCAACCGCTCACGCTCGGCGACCAGCGTTTCGAGATGCAGCACATGGCCTGTCTGCCGATCGAGCGCTTGACGAAGCTCCTTGAGCAGGCCGTCGAGCCGCAGGACTTCACGGGCGGTGGCCTCCGCGCGCTTGAATTCGCTGTCCTCCGCGTCGGTGAACAGCGACACGCTCGTCTCTACGGGGGGCAGCGCTTCGGGTTCGCGCGCGGCGAGAACGATGAAATACATGCCCTCGGGCACCGGATAGGGGGCTACCTCCTGTCCGTCGCCGATCCAGGCTTCGACCGCGCTCACGTTAGGCGACTCCGCCTCGCGCTCGGCCCAGATGCCCGACCAGTACCCCAGCCGTTGGTGATGCCAGCGCTGCGCCGGCAAGCGTTTCGCGAGCAGCCGGCCGAGATCTTCGCGATACAGCTCCTGCAGGTGATACGGGTTGACGTAGTTGCGAGCGTCGCGGTAGAGGCGGCGGTTGGGCGAAGACATGACCAGCACCCCGTCGGGTGTCAGCACGCGCGCGAACTCTATGAGCATGCCGAGCTGGTCCGCGGCGGTCAGGTGCTCGATGGTCTCGAACGACACCACGACGTCGATCGATGCCGAGGGGAGCGGCAGGCCGGTGCACGAGGAGGCGATGAAACGAACCCGCTTGCCGTCGCCGTACGTGGCGCGAGCGCGATCGATCGTCGCCATGTCGATGTCGATGCCGATCACGCTCGAAGCAACCGTGCCGAGGAGCGCCGTGCCGTAACCTTCGCCGCAGGCCGCGTCGAGAACGCGTTTTCCGCCTACGAAGCGCCGCGCAAAGGCGTAGCGGTGCCAATGCTCGTAGGCGATCTCGCCGTTGCAACTCGGCAGAAAGCGCTCGCCCGTGAATTCGGGGGCAGACGGAGGATTGAGAATCGAGCCGGACATGCGGCCAGGGAACCCGATGCGCCGCAGTGCCTACCGCGGCAAAAAAGTGGACTATTTTACCCGACGCGGCGCCCCGTTGCTTGTCGCCCACAGGCCTCCCAGGCCGCGAGCAGCAGGTCTTCGAGGGCACGCGTGTAGCCGGCCGCGTCGAATAGCGGGGACGTGTCGCGACTCGAGAGGACGCGCTGCCGGCATCGCGCCAGGAGCTCGGGTTGTCGCGCGAGCTCGAGCGCGAGCGCCTGGTAGGCGGCAAGCGAGTCGGTGACGAGCTCAGGAAGCCCGATGGCCACGAGCTGGCTCCCCGAGACGCGGCTCGCGAAGGTTTCGCCGCTGCACGTCACGAGAGGGAGCCCGGCGAAGAGCGCGTCGTTGGCTGTCGTGTGCGCGTTGCAGGGAAAGGTATCGAGGAAGAGGTCGGCCACGGCGTGTCGGGCGAGATGCTGCGCCACCGGGACGCGCGGTGCGAAGATGAGCCGTTCGGGGGCGATTCCGCGCGCCTGGGCTTCGCGGCGCAGACTCGCGCTCGCTTGCGCATTGGTCTCGAGCAGCCAGAGCACGCTTCCGCGGACCTCCGCCAGCAGTCCCATCCAGATCGAGAACACGTCCGGGAGGATCTTGTAGCTCGCGTTGAAGCAGCAGAACACGAAGCCCGCGTCGGGCAGCCCGCACTGCGTACGAGTCGGCGCGACATCGATCGCGCGCTTGCCGTCCCCGGGAAGATAGCAGTGCGGCAGGAGCATGAACCGTTCGGCGAAATAGCGCTGCTGTTCCGGAGGCGTGACGAATGCATCGCCCAGGATGTAGTCGTACCACGGCGCACCGAGCGTTCCCGGAAAGCCGATCGCATTGATCTGGATCGGCGCCGGCCGGAGCGCGAAGATCTCGCTCCGCGCATTCAGGACATAGCCCCCGGTGTCGAACAGCACGCCGATCCGATCGTCGCGGATACGCTGCGCGGTTGTCTCGCTCGCCTCTGCACGGATGTCGACGAACCGGTCGAACGCGCGCTCGAAACGTGCCCGCGCGGGGCTCCGGTCGTCGGGTCCGAACGAATAGCCGAAGACCTCGAAGCCAGAGCGGTCGTGCGTCTCGATGACCTCGCTCAAGAGATTCGCCAGCGCGTGGGTGCGGAAATCCGAGCCGAGATAAGCGATGCGCAGTCTGCCTTCGACGAGACTCGGAGCCGTTGGGGGAAGCGGCGATGGCGCGCCGATCTGCCGGCGAACCCAGTGCTGCGCAGCCGTCAGCAGCTCCGCGGGCGTAAACGGCAGCGCGAACAGGCTGTGCGGCGAGACGATCGGCGCGTCGGGACGTCCGAGCCGAACCCGGGCACGTTCGACCCCCTGCTCGAGCTCGTTCCAATCACAGGTGTGTTGCTGCACGTAAAGCAGGGTGCTTTGCGCCTGCGCATCCGCGGGCCTCTGTTGCAGCGCCTTGCGCAGGAGCGGCAGCGCTTCCGCGTACTGACCTTCCGCGGTGAGGCTCGCGGCGAGATTGACGAGGGTGTCGGGATCTTCGGGCTCCAGCG
The DNA here is from genome assembly GCA_005888865.1 of Betaproteobacteria bacterium. Lineage (GTDB taxonomy): Bacteria > Pseudomonadota > Gammaproteobacteria > Burkholderiales > Casimicrobiaceae > PALSA-1003. The sequence goes on from VBCL01000111.1 coordinate 6,641, forward strand.
CCAGCGCACGCTCGAAGCTTTCGCGCGCGGCGTCGAACGCGCCGGTGCGATGCTGGCACACGCCGAGATTGAGCCAGAGCTGGGCCACACCGGGATTCAACTCGAGCGCGCGCGTGTACTCGGCGAGCGCGTCTGCAAAACGATGCAGCAGCCGCAACACGTCGCCAAGATTGGCATGGCCCTGCGCGAGAGTCGGTTGCGCCTCCACCGTTTCGCGGAAACACCTCGCGGCGTCATCGAGCCGGCCCTGTGCCTGCAGCGACAAGCCGAGATTGTTGAGCAGGACGGGATGTCGGGAGCCGGTCGCCAATGCCGCCCGATATGCCACGATCGCCGCCTCGTGATCGCCGCCCCGGCGCTCCAAATCGCCGATCCGAAAATGCGCTTCCGGCTCGCGAGGTGCGAGCGCGACCGCCTTTCCCCATGCAGCGCGCGCGGCGTCGGGCTCGGCCGCTTCGAGGGAGAGCCCGAGCAGGTTCCAGCCTTCGACGTCCCCGGGATCGCGCTCGACCGCGCGCCGCGCGCTCGATGCGGCAGCGTCGCGGTCGCCGCGGGTCAAGTGCGTCCTGGCGAGCTCCTTGTCGGTGACCGGCGACGCGGATGTCGACGCGAGCTTGCCGTGGCAATCCTTGAACCGCTTCCCGCTGCCGCAGGGACAGGGAGCGTTACGGCGAACCTCACCGGTCGCCATGATCCTGCTCTGACGATTCGGATCGGATCGTCCGGATCACTGTGCCTCGCTGCCGTTCCAGGCGTGGTCGATGCGGACCAGCCCCAACTCGCGAGTCGTGCCCTCGACCACGAACGCCTGTTCCACGTTGTCGAACAGCCGCACGCCTTCAGGATCGAGCGCGTGTGCGCGGACGAGATACTTACCGGGCAGGAGCGGTAGCTGCGGGAAAGTGAGCGAAAAGGCGAAGCTCTGCGCGCGAAGGCGCGTCGGCGCGACGCCGTCCATGTCGGTCGCCACGCCGTACACCGGCGTGCCGTCGGCGCGCACGAGACCGATCAGAATCACCGGGACGCGATCGTCGGGCGAAAACACCTCGCCGCGGACGCCGAGGGTCGCGCCCGCCGCGATGCGCCCCGGCGGATCGACCGTGAGCGACCGGATCGCGTAGTAGCCTTCGGCGCTCGCTTTCGGCACCGCAATGGGTTTCTTCGCACCGGCGCTCTTTTCCTCGTGGTAGGCAAGATAAGCCTGACAGACTTCGGGTGCGTGCCCGTAGTGCTCGACACAGCCGTCCTTGAGCCACAGCGCGGTGCGGCAGAGCTTCTGAACGTGATACATGCTGTGCGAGCAGAGCAGAAGCGTGCCGCCGCCGGTGAGATAATTCTCCATCCAGGCGACGCACTTCTTCTGGAACGACTCGTCGCCGACCGACAACACTTCATCGGTGATGAGGATGTCGGGCTCGAGCGCCGTGGCTACCGCGAAACCCAGCCGGACGACCATTCCCGACGAATAGGTCTTGATCGGATCGTGGATATGCTCACCGATGTCGGCGAATGCGATGATCTCCTCGCGCTTGGCCGCGATCTCGAGGGGTGTGATGCCCAGCAGCGCCGCGGCGAGATCGATGTTGGCGAGCCCGGAATACTCCGGATGAAAGCCCGAGCCCAGCTCCAGCAGCGCGCCGACGCGCCCACGCACGTCGAGTCGGCCGCGCGTGGGCGTGATCACGCCGGCGACGACCTTCAGCAAGGTCGATTTCCCGGCGCCGTTCTCCCCGATGATGCCGAGCGACTCGCCCGCGGCGAGGTCGAAAGAGACCTCGTCGAGCGCACGGAAAGCATGCGTCGGGCCACGCCCGCGAAGCAGATCGAACACGAGCCCGACCCGCCCGGCAGTGGTGTCGAGCCTGGCGTAGTCCTTGCCCACGCCCGACAGATGAAGAAGCGGCCCCAGTTGCATGGTCGTGCTAGACGAAGTCTTCGAAGTGCGGCGAGAGCCGCAGGAATACCCAACGGCCGCCCGTGAACAACGCGAACGCTGCGAGCACCGCGATCGCGTCGCCCCAGGCGAGCGCGAGGCGGCCATCGAGCAAGGCGTCACGAAGCCGGTCGACGAGATAGCCGAACGGGTTCGCCGCAACCCAGGGTCTCATGCCCTCCGGTACCAGAGACAGCGGATAGAGGATCGGCGTGAGATACATCAGGATCATCAGCACCGGCATGAGGATGTGCTCGACGTCCTTGATGAATACCTGAAGCGCGGCGAGGGCGAGCGCGAGGCCCGTGACCGCGACGGCGAGGACGATCCAGAGCGGGACGGCGAGGAGCAATCCCTCGAACCGGACCGGCTCACCGAACAGAGCGAGCACGACCAGGACCACGATATAGCCGACGAACTGCAGCACGAGCGTGGCGGCGACGGAGGCGTAGACGATGAGCTCGTGTGGGAAGGCAACCTTGCGAATGAGCCCTGAGTAGCCGCCGATCGAGACCGTGCCTCGCTGCAATGCTTCCTGTGCTGCAATCCACGGCCAGAGCGCGACGGCAACGAACAGCAGAAAGCTCTTGCCGTTCATCGCGCCCGCACGGAAAACGGTGGTGAACACGAAGTGATACACGCCGAGCAGCGCGAGCGGATGCAGGAAGGCCCAGGCGAATCCGCTCACGCTGCCGAGATAACGCGCGAACAGCTCGCGACGAAAAAAGTTGGAGAAGAGCGCGCGGTGGCGCGTGAGGTCCGGCGCGGTTCCGGAAGCGGCGACACCAGACAAGACCGGACGGGGCGTGGAAGCCATGGGCTGGAGGATAGCAGCGTTGCGAAGTCTGCGCCGATGGCCCGCCTTCGCAGGGTCGAGGGCAGTCCGAGCGCCGACGCGACGGGCGGGAAACCCTGGCGCTTAGGGCTCGCCGTGGATCCCGGCGCGTTTGATCAGCGCCGTATATTTCGCGATCTCGGAACGGATGAGCGCGCCAAACTGCTCGGGTGTGTCGATCATCGGCTCGTAGCCCAGTTGTGCGAAACGGCGCCCGATCTCGGGTGCGCGGATGACCTCGTGCAATCCACCGGCAAGTTTCGCAACGATGTCGGGCGGTGTTCCCGCCGGCACGACCACACCGTACCACGGCTCGATCGCAAAGCCCGGCAATCCCTGCTCGGCAACCGTCGGCAGCTCGGGGGCCACGGACGCGCGCCTTGCGCCCGCGGCGGCGATGAGGCGCAGCGTGCCGGCTTTCGCGTGTGGCGCGAGCAGCGACAGATCGGCGAACATGATGTCGATCTCGCCGCTCACCAAGGCACTGATCGAGGGCGCCGATCCCCGGTACGGCACATGGACCATGTCCACGCCCGCCATTGCCTTGAGCAATTCCGCGCCGAGGCTCGACGTGCTGCCGCTTCCGCCCGAGCCGTACGTCAAACGTCCGGGATGCGCTCGTGCGTAGCCGATCAGCTCGGCGAGCGTGGTCGCGGGCACGTTGCGATTCACCGCCAAGGCATAAGGAACGCGTGCGAAGCCGCCCACCGGCGCGAAGTCGCGAATCGGGTCGTAGCGCAGATCGTTGACCAGCGCCGTCGCGACGGCGAGATTATTCAGACCTCCGACCAACACCGTGTACCCGTCAGGCACTGCCTTGGCCACCAAATCCGCGCCGATCGTACCCCCGGCACCGCCGTGGTTTTCGACGATGACGGGCTCACTCCAAAGCTCGGTGAGGCGCTCCCCCAACATCCGAGCCAGCACATCGTTCTGCGCGCCCGGCGCCTGCGGCACGATGAGCTTGATCGCCTTCGACGGGTAGGGCTCGGCGAAGCCATCGCCAGGATGCAGGGCGAATGACCCGACGAAAAGCAGCGTCAGCATGGCAAGGCGCAGCATCGCTACCTCGAGGGTTCTTTCTTGACCACACGACCATCGCGTGGTCGCCGCATAACGGGCGGCACCACAGCGCCGCCCTTGCCGCTCACGGCGCGTTCGAGCTCGAGCGCAAACTCCGCCACCGTCGGCCGCCAGAACAATGTCCCGGGATCGAGATCGAGCCCCAGTGCCGCGTTCACCCTCGTGACGAGCTGCGCGCCGCGCAGCGAGTCACCGCCGAGATCGAAGAAGTTGTCCTGCGCGCCGATCGGCGCGACGCCGAGCACATCGGCGAAGTACCTGGCGGTCAATTCCTCGTGCGCGCCGGAAGTTGCCACAGGCTCCGGTCGCAGATAGCGCGCGAGCGCCTCCGCCAGCTCCCTGCGACGCATCTTCCCCTGCGCACTCTTCGGCAACACCGGTACCAGCACGATCCGGCTCGGGACCTTGAACGTGGCCAGCTCGCCAAACGCAAAGTCGCGCAACTGCTGGGCGGTCACTGCGGCGCCTTCCCGCACCACGACCGCCGCGGCAACGTCCTCGCCCAGTGTCGCGTGCGCGACCGCGAAGGTGGCCGCGTCCACGACCTCCGGGTGCCGCATCAGCGCCGCATCGACCTCCGATGGCGAAACCTTGACCCCGCCGCGATTGATCTGCTCCTTCACGCGCCCCGTGAGAAACAGATAGCCCTCCTCGTCGAGATGGCCCAGATCGCCGGTTTTGAACCAACCGTCGTGGAAAGCCTGCTCGTTCGCTTCCGAATCGTTCTCGTACGCCGTGATCACACTCGGTCCGCGAACCCAGATGTCGCCGACGCCGCGTGGCGGCACGGGTTGACGCGCACCGTCCCGTATGGCGACCTCGATCGCAATCGGGAGGCCCACGGATTCCCGGCGACGGCGACCCGGCGGGAGCCGATTGGAGGCGACCTGTCCCGCTTCGCACATCCCGTACGCCTGGATGATCGGCACGCCGAGTGCACGCTCGAGGCGCTCCTCCACGTCGGCGGACAGCGGAGTAAAGCCGGACCAGACGAAGCGCAGCGTATGGCGCACGGGGCGCGAGCGGCGCGCGAACTCGGCGATCAACTCGAGATGGACGGCGGGGCCCGCAGCGTAGTACGTCGGCGCGAACTCCTCCAGCCAGTCCACGAACGCGCGTGCCTGAAATCCCGGCGTGCAGACCGTGCTGCCGCCAACGACCAGCGGGCCCAGGAGGCTTCGTCGAATGCCGGAGTTGGTGAAGAGCGCCGTGACGCAAAGACAGCGATCGACACTGGTGAGCTGCATTGCGTCGACCTGATTGACGATCGATGCGCTCAGCTTCCGGTGCGAGATAGGCACCGACTTGGGTCTCGAGGTCGTTCCCGACGTATGCATGAGGAGCGCGAGATCGTCGGGCTGCACCGGCTCGGGGAGACGAGGGTTCAGCCGCGCATCGGTGACAAGCTGCATCGTCCCGGCGGGTTCGTCGTCGCGAGATACTACGCGGAACGTGAGCAGGCCGAGCGCACGCGCGATCTGCTCTGCCGTGCTATCGCTGCGGTCGGGAATCAACAGAGCATCGACGCGGCAGGTCTTCAGCAGCAGGGCACATGCAGCCTCGTCGAGCGCGGGGTTGACCGGCACACAGGTGGTGCAGTCGCTCACCGCGAGCACAGCCATCGCGAGCTCCGGCCCGTTGGGCAGCGCGACGGCGACACGATTGCCGCGGCCGAGCCCCGCGGCGGCAAGCGACAGGCCGATGCGCTCGACCTCCCGCAACAGGGCCCCGAACGTGAGCGCCGGACGGCCGGGCGCCAGCAGGGCGAGCGCGTCCGGATCGCGCCGCGCGTGATCCGCGATCAACCCGCAGCGCGCGCTCGCGGCGAGCGCGGGGCTCTGTTCCGAATCCATGCCGCGAGAATTACATTAAACTCCGTTCCTGACAATTGGCTGTCGATCGCCGGCCACGACCTCTTGCGGACCTGCCGTACCGCGACGACTCGGCGATCGCCGGATCCTGCGTCCGCAATGAACGATTCCGCCTCGCGTCTCGATCCGCCCGAACCCCCGGGCTCCGTCGCGCTCGACCTCGATTCTCCGCGCCCGAGCGACGCGGTCGGCCGTGCGCCGACCTCTTTTTCGCAGCGACGGCTTTGGCTGCTCGATCGGCTGTTGCCGGTGCGCTCGGTCTACAACGTCGCTCACGCGTTGCGGATGGCCGGCGAGCTCGACGTCGATGCACTACGACGGGCGTTGAACGAGCTCCTTCGCCGGCACGAAGTACTGCGCACGCGCTTCGTGGTGATCGCAGGCGAACCGGTGCAGGAGCCGGTGCCCGAGGTCGCGATTCCGCTGACGCTGGAAGATCTTTGCCCGCTGGCTCCGGCGGAGCGCGAGAGCGAAGCTCGGCGCCGAACCGCAGAGGAACCGCAGCGCGAATTCAGCCTCGACCGCGGCCCGATCTTTCGTGCGCGACTGCTTCGCCTGGCGCCGCGCGAGCACTGGCTGCTGCTCACCATGCATCACATCGTCAGCGACGCCTGGTCCGCTGCGGTGCTGGCGCGCGAGGTGTGCGTGCTCTATGCTGCATTTCGCCGTGGCGAAGCGTCTCCGCTTCCGGAGCTGCCGGTGCAATACGCCGACTTCGCCGCGTGGCAACGCGAATGGTTGCAGGGCGAAGTTCTCGAGCGGCAGCTCGCGTATTGGCGCGCCGCGCTCGCGAATCTCCCGATGCTCGAGCTGCCAACGGACCGCCCGCGCGCGGCGATGTCGAGCTACCGTGGCGGACGGGTGAGCTTCGAAGTCGACGCGCTGCGCACTCGCGCGCTCAAGGAGCTCTCCCAGCGCGAGAGGTCGACGCTGTTCATGACCCTCCTCGCCTCTTTCCATGTCCTGCTCTATCGCTACACGGGGCAGGAGGATGTCGCGGTGGGTGCTCCGATTGCAGGCCGTCGGAGGCCGGAGCTCGAAGGCCTGATCGGCTTTTTTGTCAACACGCTGGTGCTGCGCGGCGACCTGTCGGGCGATCCTGCCTTCCGCGAATACCTGCAGCGCGTGCGCGAGCGTGCGCTGGAGGCATACGCGCACCAGGACCTGCCGTTCGAGAAACTGGTCGAAGAGCTTGCGCCGAGACGCGAGCTATCGCGCAATCCGCTGTTTCAGGCAGCGTTCGCTTTTCACAACACTGCACCGATCGATTGGAGCCTGCCGGGGCTCGAGGTCGAGTGCCTGGAGGGTATCGCGCCGACTTACACGACCTTCGATCTGACGCTCTCGGTGCGGGAGGTCGCCGGCATCTTGTGCGCAAGGATCACCTACGCCAGCGATCTGTTCGATGCAGGAACGATCGAGCGCATGGGCCGCCAGTGGCTGACGATGCTCGACCACATCGTGGATGATCCTGACTGTCGGGTATCGCGGCTGCGACTGATGGACGATGGCGAGCGGGCGCGCACGCTGGTCGCGGGCAACAACGCACGAGCCGGGTTCCCGGTGGAGCGCTCCGTGCCCATCCTGGAGCTGTTCTCGGCGCAGGTGCGGCGAGCGCCGCACGCGATCGCGGTGCGTCAGGGTGAGCTTGCGCTGTCCTACGCGGAGCTCGATCGGCGCGCTGCTGCGCTGGCGCACCGATTGCGCGATCTTGGCATTGCACCGGGCTCGTGCGTCGCGCTCTGCATGGAGCGCTCGGTCGAGGAAATCGTCGCCGTGCTCGGTGTATCGAAGGCCGGGCACGCGTACGTGCCGCTCGATCCGTCGCATCCCCCCGAGCGGCTGGCGGCCGTGTTGCGCGACGCCGGCGCTTCCGCCGTACTGATCACAGCTGGCGCGGAGCAGGCACTGGCGAGGTCCCGGGCACGCCCGCCCCGACCCCGAGCTTGCGTGCTCGGGCGAAGACGCTGCGTATGTTATTTACACGTCCGGCTCGACAGGCGAACCCAAGGGGGTCGTCGTGCCGCAGCGCGCCGTCTTGCGGCTGGTCTGCGACACCGACTACGTGCAGCTCGGCGCCGGTGACGTTATCGCGCACTTGTCGAACCCTGCGTTCGACGCCGCGACGTTCGAAATCTGGGGCGCACTGCTCAATGGCGCGTGCCTCGCGGTCATACCGCGCCAGGCTGTGCTCTCTCCGAGCGAGCTTGCGGCGGCGCTCGACCGTCACGGGGTGACGACGCTGTTTCTGACCACGGCTCTGTTCAACGTGATGGCGCGCGATGCGCCGCGGGCGCTTACCGGCCGAACGGTTCTATTCGGCGGAGAAGCCGTCGAACCACGCTGGGTCGCCGCCGGGCTTTCCCACGGGAATCCGGGGCGGCTTTTGCACATGTACGGTCCGACCGAGGCGACGACCTTCGCCACATGGCACGAAGTCCGCGTGGTCGATCCCGACACGTCGTCGGTTCCGATCGGGCGGCCGATCGCGAATACCGAAGTCTACGTGCTCGATCGAAACGGTGAACCGGTCCCGTGTGGCATACCGGGGGAGATTCACATCGGCGGGCCGGGCCTCGCCATCGGGTATCTGGGTCGACCCGATCTCACCGCGGAGCGCTTCGTCGGCCATCCGTTCGTGAGCGAATCCGGGAAGCGCCTGTATCGTACAGGCGATCGGGCACGCTACCGCAACGACGGTGCGATCGAATTCCTGGGCCGCCTCGATGATGACCAGGTGAAGATTCGCGGTCACCGCATCGAGCCCGGCGAAGTCGAAGTCGCGTTACGCGCACTGCCTCAGGTGCGCGACGCCGTCGTCGCCGTTCATGGCGACACCGCCGAGACGCGACGCCTGACCGCGTGCGTCGTGCCATCGCCCGGACCGACACCAACCCCGGCGGAGCTGTGGCGGGAGCTGCGCCGCACGCTGCCTGAATATATGGTGCCCGGAGCCATCGTCCTTCTGGCGGCAATGCCACTGACACCGAACGGCAAGCTCGATCGTCGCGCGTTGCCCGATCCCGTCGATCTGGCCGAGCAGCGTACGGGCTTTCATGTGCCGCCCCAAAATCCGCTGCAGCAGATGATCGCGGCGATCTGGGAGGAGCTGCTCGGTATTCGTAACTTTGGCGTGCGCGACAGTTTTTTCGAGCTCGGCGGCCATTCGCTGCTTGCCGCGCAGATGATGGACGCGGTCGAGCGCGCCTGCGGCGTAAAGATCCCGTTGACGTTGCTCTTTACACAGCCCACGATCGCGGGCCTTGCGGCGGCGATCCGAAGGCGCACGCGAGCCTCGGCGGCTTCTATCACCGCGGTCAACGCGGCCGGCTCGCGTCCACCGTTATTCTTCCTGCACGGCGACTTCACTGGCGGGGGTTTCTACTGCATTCCGCTGGCCCGAGCGCTCGGCGATGACCAGCCGTTCTACGCGATCCATCCGCATGGCCTGGACGGCCACGCCGTGCCGGAGTCGATCGAAGCCATGGCCGACGAGCGCATTCGCGCGCTGCGCAGGATGCGGCCGACCGGACCCTACGTCCTCGGCGGCCATTGCAACGGGGCATTCGTCGCGCTGGAGATCGCGCGGAAGCTCGTCGAGCAGGGTGAGGAGGTCCCGATGGTCGTGCTCCTCGATGCGAAGGCGCCACAGCGCGCAGCATCCGCCTCTCGGTCCATCAAAACGGCCAAAACGAATCCGGTCCCGCAGGTACCAGCGACTCCCGGTGCGATCAACCCTGGGCATGGCAAGCGCGATATGTTCGCGCGCTACCGCGCGGCGGTGGCGTCATACGAGCCGGCCCCCTATTCCGGCCGCGTCGTCGTGCTGCGCTCCGAGACCACGCGTGACCGCCGGCCGGACCTCGGGTGGTCATTGCTCGGCGCGGGGGTCGAAACCTATACGATTCCCGGGGATCACCATTCGTCGATCACGCGTCACGTCGCCGAGACCGCGGCGCGGATCCGGACCTGCATCGAAACCGCGGATTCTCCATGATTCCGAGAGGGGGATTCCTGCGTCGTCCTCGATGAAAGCGGGTTATGACCTTATGACCGCTCTGATCCTGCGGTCGGCGATATAATTAATTTTGTAAACGTTCAACCCACGCTCCGGTCGACCGGCGATCCGATTCGGGATCTTCCGCGTCCGGAACGATCAAGACCATGGAGGTCAACATGCCAGTACGCATTGGTGACGAAGCGCCGGATTTCACGGCCGAAACCACCGAAGGGACGATCCGGTTCCACGAGTGGATCGGAGACAAATGGGCGATCCTGTTCTCGCACCCCAAGGACTTCACGCCGGTCTGCACCACCGAACTCGGCTACATGGCGAAGCTCAAGCCTGAGTTCGACAAACGCAACACCAAGATCATCGGGCTTTCGGTCGACCCGGTGAGCGACCACAAGAACTGGGTCAAGGACATCCAGGAAACGCAGGGCACCGCGGTCAACTATCCGATGATCGGTGACGCGGATCTTGTCGTCGCGAAGGCCTACGACATGATCCATCCCAACGCGAGCGGTGGCAAGCGCACGGCGGCCGACAACGCGACGGTCCGCTCGGTGTTCCTGATCGGGCCGGACAAGAAGGTCAAGGCGATGCTCATTTATCCGATGAGCGCAGGGCGCAACTTCGACGAGGTTCTGCGCCTGCTCGATTCGCTGCAGCTCAACGCCAAGCATGCGGTCGCCACGCCCGTGAACTGGAAACCGGGCGAGGACGTCATCATCCCCACTTCGGTCTCCGACGAGGACGCGAAGAAGAAGTAT
>VBCL01000111.1:17177-23288 GCA_005888865.1 Betaproteobacteria bacterium
CTGCGGACGGTCACGCAACCGAAATAGGGGTGCAAATCTACAGGATACTGGGCCGTTCACCCCCAGGCCCCCGCTCCGCCATCTCGCGCTGCGCCGCCTCGACAAACGCGCGGAACTCGGGCCAGTTCGCGACGTACGTTGCGCCCGAAGTCGGTGGCCTGGGATCGTCGAGCCTGATCGGCCGACCGAAAAATACGTCCAGCGCCCGATTCGAGAAACCCGGATCGCACAAGTCCTCGTAGTCGAGCGCGATCGCGTTCGGCACCGCGCGCAATTGCGCGTCGCCCTTCACGACGTACCGCAGGTTGCTCCGCACCGCGGCGACGTCGCGCTGGGCGTCGAATGTCCACCGCGCGGTCTGCGGCCCGCCGTCGCGTCGCCACGAGTCCGTAGCCATCGCGACCAGGAAGCTCGCGACGGTCGACGCCACATCGCGCCGTGACAGCGTGATGAAGGTGATGTCGGGCCGGGCGACAAACCGCTCGAGGTCCCGATGCCGATTGGGCATCGTCTTGAAGCCGGCGAATGCGGCGTTGCCGTTGACCTCGAAGAAGCAGTCGATCAATTGCTCTGGCGTCGTAACGGTCCTGCCGCAAAGCCTGGCGTAGGCCGCGGCGTGCGCCTGGATGCGCATCGGATGCACCAGCTCCTGATCGACGCACTCGATGTTCTTGCCGGGCATCGCGACATCCGGATAGCGATCGAGGCAGTTCATCAGCGCCGTCGATCCGGCGCGGCCTACCGTGAGCACACAGAACTTCCTCATGAGGCGCCGTCGCCGCTTCAGGACTCGACTGCCGGCCGCTCGGCGATCGCAGCCTGCACCCGCAATGCGCTCATCAGGCGCTCGGTCACGCGGTCCCAGGTGAAGCTCTGCGCAACGTGCTCGGCGCCCGCGACGCCCATGCGCCTTGCCATGTCGCGCTCGCGCGCCGCCTGCCCCATCAGCTCGACCAGGTGCCCGAGATCCGGCTGAAGCAATTCGCCGATGAACCCTACATCGGTGCGGACGACCTCGATGCGCGAGCGGATGCGCCAGGCATACGACGGTGCCGTGAAATCATCGGTCGCGCCGCCTGCCGTGCAAATGACCGGGACGCCGCACGCGGCGGCTTCGAGCACCGGCAGGTTGAAGCCTTCGGCGAGATACGGCGAGACGTAGACGTCTGCGGCGCGGAGCAGGTCCGCCATATCGCGCGCCGAGCGTCGATCGCCGAGATAGACGATGCGCGACGCGGCAGCTTCCCGGTCTGCCGTGGATCGAGCCTCGAGCCCACGCTGCACGCTGCTGCGGGAAGCGTACAGGTCGTCGGCACCCTTGAGCACCAGCCGCACGTCGGCGTGGGTGTGCGCAACCTGCGCGAACGCCCGCAGCAGCAGGTCGATGCCCTTGTTGTCCGTCATCGCGCCCACCGACATGAAAACGAAAGCCTCGTCGAACCCGAAGCGCCGGCGTGCTTCCGTGCGTCGCTCTGAATCGGGATGCAGCACACGGAGATCGACGCCGTGGGGCACGACATGCACCCGTTCGGGCGCGATGCCGAAACGAAGATAGCCCTCCGCAGCCCAACGCGAGGGCACGAGCATGTGCACGCGGTCTGCCGCCTCGGCTCCGGCGCGAAGCTTGCGCATCACGCCCGGGCGCAGCGCACGGTACTCCGGCGTGTCGAAGACGAACACCCGACCCGATGGCAGTGGCGTGAAATCCCGCGCGAAGCGCAGCGTTGCCTCCGGCGCGAAGGATCCGTCGGGCCCGCGCAGCTCGGCGAGGGCGCGCTCGTCGTCGGCGTCGAGGATACCGCGCGACGGCTGCCACTCCGGCGTCAGGAACGGCAGATCCTGAAAGCGGAGCTCGACGTCGCCGCGACGCAGCAGGCAAACCGAGTGCGCCTGCGCGACCAGCGCATAGGAATGGTGGATGAAGCGCCAGCCCTGAACGAGCAGTTTCATTCAAGTTCAGAGCGTGACGTAGCGCGTCGCGCCCGCCTCGCCCTGCCGCTCGCGCTCCGCCGCGACGAGCCTCTCGGTGAACTTCAACAGCAGTTGCAGAGGATCGCACGCTGCGTCGACCCGATAGCGCGGCTCGGCGGTCAACGGGACGGGGTCTTCGACGAGCTCGATCTCCGTCACCGGACGCCAGTTCTTGCGTGGCAACCCGTAGTTGCTTGCGATCTCACGCAGGCGCTTTTCATCGAAGGTGCCGCCGGCGTCGAGCTCCTCGTACAACTCGCGCCAGTGTCGCCCCAGACGGCGGTCCGTCCCGCGCGCGGCGAGGTGCGCCAGATGTCCGATCACGATCTTGGCTTCGAGCTGGGCGCGGCTTCGTACCGGGCAATGGGCGAGGGCAACGACGTCCTGGCGCAGGCGGGCATGTGGCGGCGCATGCGGTTCGGTCCGGCTCAGGACGGAGTGGTTACCCATGGCGATGCTGTCGGTGGGCCGCTCGAGAAGCGCACGGCTGACGATGACCTTGAGGAGCGTCTGGCGCTCGGTCTCGAGCCGCCACCACAGATGACCGGGCCCGAAGCCGGCCGCATCGTCGTCGAAGGCGTCCGGCACGTACGTGAGCCAATGCATCACCGCGTGCATACCCCGAGGCACCTCGGCGAGCGCAGCTTCGAGCTCGGTCCGGGATCTCACCTTCAGAAACTCGTCGGCATCGAGCGCGAACACGAAGTCGGCAGCGTCGCGCGTCAGCGCTTCGCGCGCGAGCGCCGTCATGCTCCCCGCTTGCCGGTAAGCGGGATCCGCGTCATGCACCACCCGCAACGGCAGGCCTTCGGACTCCAGCTTGGCAAGGATGCCGGGGGTGCCGTCGAACGAACCGTGATCGACGATGAGCAGTCCGTCGACGATGCTCAGGTTGTGCCGCACGAAGGCCTCGATGACATCGGCCTCGTTCCGCACCATCGTTACGCCGAGAAGCCGCATGATCAAATCACCGCGACCGTCGGCGCCGGCGACGGCTCCGGATGACGCGCGATCAGCGCTTCGGCGAAACGCATCAGGCGGCGCAGGGTGTCCGGTGCGACCGACGGCGGGTAGCGCAGGTCGACCGCCAGCGGCACCGGATCCTCGACAAGCTCGATCTGTTCGACCGGCAGCCACTTCGCGAAGGGCAGCGTGTAGTTGCAGGCAATCTCGCGCAAGCGCTTCGGCGAGAGTTTCTCGCCTGCGCGAATCGTCGCGTAGAGCTCGCCCCAGTGATGCGCGAACTCCTTGCCCGGGACCTGCGCGGCGAGGTCCGCGAGGTAACCCATGACGATTTTGCTGGCAAGCTGGTCGCGGCTCCGTACCGGGCAGTGTGCGTAGGCGACAACCTCGGAGGGCAGCCGCGCATGCCGCGGGGGCTTGGCCGCCTCCGGCTCGCTGACCAGGTGGTTGCCATCGGTGATGAATGCCTGCGGTTGCTGCAGCAAAGCGCGACTGACGATGACCTTGTGCATCGAATGTCGCTCGACGGCGAGCCGCCGCCAAAGGTGGCCGGGTCCGAAGGCGCCGTCGGTCGATTCGAAATCGGCGGGAACGTAGGTCAGCCAGTGCGCTAGGACGTGCATGCCCGGCGGCACGACCGCCAGCGCCCGCTCCAGATTCGCGCGCGATCGCACCTTGAGAAACTCGTCGGCGTCGAGCGCGAACACGAAATCGGCGTTCCCGCCGGACAGCGCTTCCCGGGCAAGCCTGGTCATGTGCCGCGACTGGAAGAATGCGGCTTCGGCGGCCTGGCCTACGCGCAGCGGCAGCCCTTCGGCCTGCAGGCTTGCGAGAATCTCACTCGTCCCGTCCAGCGAACCGTGGTCGGCGATCGCGAGCCCGTCCAGCACCCTGAGGTTATGGCGGACGAAGGCCTCGATGACATCGGCCTCGTTGCGCACCATCGCAACGCCGAACAGACGCATGTCGTGGGTAGCGCGTCAGGAATCGCTATGGCCCGTTCGTCCTGAGCTTGTCGAAGGACGGACGCTCATGACCATCGAGCTCCTAGGCGTTCGTGGTTCGACGAGCCTGTCGTGAGCTTGTCGAAGGGCTCACCACGAACGGGGGCGCGACCAGCAGCCGCTCATTTTGCTTCACTTCGCTTCGGCTCCCCGCGGCCCAGTGTCTTGGGAATCTCGGGAAGCTTGACCACCAGCGCGTCGACCGCGGCCTGATTGACCTTCATCGTCGGATCGTGGCTGATGGCCTCGAGCTTCGCGTTGCGAGTTTCGGTCAAGTAGCGGGCCTTCAGCTCCGACATGATCTGCTTGCTCGCCTGCTCGAACGTCAGGTCGTGTGCCGGTCGGCGTCCGTCGAGACGGATGACGTGCCAGCCGAAGCTCGATTCCACGGGCTCGCTTACATCGCCGACATTCTTGAGCTCGTAGGCGGCCTTGGAAAACGCAGGATCCATCTTCTTCGGTCCGAAGAATCCCAGCTTGCCGCCGTCGGTCTTGGCGTTCGGATCGTCCGAGACCTCCGTGGCGAGCTTGCCGAAATCCGCGCCGGCGACGATCTTGGCACGCGCCTCTTTCGCCAGAGCGAGGGCGGCATCGCTGCCGCCGTGCCTTGCGGGATCGAAGAGGATGTGCGATGCGTTCACCTGCTCGGGGGCCCGGTACTTTTCCTTGTTGAGCGCGTAGAGCTCGCGCGCCTTGGCGAGGAACTCCGGAGACTTCGTCTCGAACTCGGCAGCGGCGTCGCGTTCGAACTTGCCGATCATAGCCTGTGCCAGGAAGGTATCGATCTCGAGCGCGAGCCGCCGCGCGATTTCGGGGTCGCGATCGAGCCCGGCGTCACGTGCCTGCTTGGCGAGGGTCTTGTCGATGAGCAGGGTGTTCAGCATCAGCGTCAGCCGCTTCGGGCTGGCGGCGAACTCGGGGCGCATCTCCGGCGGGACGCGCAACAGGTCGGTTTCGTAATCGGCGCGCGTGAGCTTGACGCTGGCGTTCTCGGCGAGAACTTCATCGCTGGCGTTCGTGACCTGCGCGATGCAGTCCGCGGCGATGATCAGGGTGGCGAGCGCGAATGCGGTAAGGATGCGATACATGGAACCTCTTTGGTGTGATGCCGGGGTCGGCAAACGGAAACCTCGCATTATCGCCGCTACAGGCGTCTGCGTCCAAGCATAGCCTGGCCGAGACCCGTGCGCGAGCCGCCGGCGGCGTCCTGCGGCTGGAACGGCACAACGCCGTTTAAGACACGCTGGCGTGCCGGGGGATCAGAGCTTTTCGGCGACATCGCGCAAACGCGCCGCGTTGGCGCGACAGATGACGCGGAACGGGCCACTGATGCGTGTGTCTAGCGACGCGCCGTTCCAGAAATCAATGGCGATTGCGCATGCAGCTAACCACGTTGCCTGCTGTGACGGCAACGGGAGCGCCGGCGTGTAGTCGCGAATCGGTACCTCACCGCCGGCGAGCGGTGCGTAGGCCATGGGTAGCATGTCGTAAGTGGGCGCGAGTCGCAACGTGTGGTCGACATGGAAGCTGAGATTGCCCAAGTGCATATCGGTGTTGGCAATCAGTCGACCGAACCACCAAAGATGCTCGACAGCAGTAACACTTGCCGTGTCGAGAAGGTCCATGTCCTGTAACCGCCGGGACAGTTCCGGCCATTCCGTGGAGCGGACGCCGAGAAACGTCGGCTGAATGGCGTCAAGGTCGCAGACCGCCAAGCGACCGTGCCGCCCCACCCGGTCGAAGCGCTCGACCTCGATAAATACTCGGCCGCCACGCTGCACCGACCCCCGGAAGCGTCGACACTTGCTCGAGGGCGCGATGCTCGCACACCAACAGGTCGGCCCAGCGTTGTTCAGCGACGGAACCTCCGGCGCCGGAAAACTTGACCAACACATGCGGCGTTGCGCTGCCTTCGAGATCGCGCAACGCGGCAAACTTGGGGAACTCACCAGCGGCGCTCGAACCCGCTCCACCAAGGGCGACAGCCTCCTGCGCCCGCCGCAAGTACGCGTCGGCCAGGAGTGGGCCTGCAATGGGGGCTGCGTCCTGCACTTTGTTCCGGAGCCAGAGCTCATAAGCGTGGTTGCCAAGCAGAAGGTTGCCGGGGACGTCGGCACCGCGACGGCTCAGGACCCATATGATGTCGTCGTCGCTCCACGCACCAGGGTCGTCG
>VBCL01000111.1:23384-23800 GCA_005888865.1 Betaproteobacteria bacterium
CGGGGTGCGCTCCAAAGGCAGGAGCGTTCCTTCAGGTTGAACCAGCGCGAGGGAGGCCAACAACTCGGCTTGGCCCGACCCGTCAATTGCATACAACGGAATGTCATCCAGCACGCCACGCAACGCGCGCCGGAGGGCGTACCGGGCGCGGCGAGCCTGACCCGCAGCCAGCAGGAGATCCCTTGGCACTTCGGCTAAGAGCCGTCGTGCGGTTTGCGGAGTGACGGTAAGCGTTCGCGCAAGCTCGGTAGTGCTACGCCGAGGCAAGGCGCGCAAGGATTGGAGCAGGCGCTCGCGGGTGATTGGATTTGGCGTGCGCACGAACCAATATATTGCGATTATTGAGCTGAAATCATATCAGTAAAAGCATTATTATTCATTGGCCTTTATGATTACTGTGGCTGTATTATATTGCA
>VBCL01000292.1 GCA_005888865.1 Betaproteobacteria bacterium
TTCGTGCAAAGCCTCGGCAGGATCCGCGACCGGGTCGTGGACGTGGACCCGCGCCCCGAACGAGGCGAGCTCCCGGATCACGTCGATCACTCGGGAATTGCGCAGGTCGGGACAATTCTCCTTGAACGTCAGGCCGAGTACGTTCACGTCCGCGCCGTGCACGGCCGATCCGGCCTGGATCATCAGCTTGACGGTTTGATCGGCGACGTACTTGCCCATACCGTCGTTGATCCGCCGCCCTGCCAGGATGACTTGCGGGTGATAGCCGAGCATGTCGGCCTTGTGCGTCAGATAGTACGGATCGACGCCGATGCAGTGGCCCCCGACCAGCCCCGGCCGGAAATTCAGGAAGTTCCACTTCGTTCCCGCAGCTTCCAGGACCTCGTTTGTGTCGATTCCGATCTTGTGGAAGATCAGGGCGAGCTCGTTGATCAGCGCGATGTTGAGGTCCCGCTGTGTGTTTTCGATCACCTCAGCTCGCCCGATGCACACCTGCCGCGATGATGCTGCCGTAGAGGTCTGCAACCTTGTCGAGGGTTTCGGGTGAGTCCCCGGAGACCACCTTGGTGATCCGCGTCAACGAATGCTCCCTGTCGCCTGGGTTGATGCGCTCCGGCGAATAGCCGACGAAAAAATCGCGGCGCCATTTGAGTCCGGAGCACCGTTCGATGACAGGCACGCAGATTTCTTCGGTCGCCCCGGGGTAGACAGTCGATTCGAACACGACGGTCGCGCCACGCTTGAGGTTCTTGCCCACCGCTTCGCTGGCTCCCAGCAAAGGACCGAAATCCGGCTGATGCGCCTGGTCCACCGGTGTTGGCACCGCGACGACGACAAAGTCCGCCTCCACCAGGTCGGCAGCCTGGGTCGTCACGCGCAAATAAGACGCCGCCTTGAGCTCGGCCTCGCTGACTTCCCCGGTCGGGTCGACGAAGCGGCGGTACGCCGCAACTTTCCTCTCGGAAAGGTCGAACCCTATGGTCGGATGTTTCTTTCCGAACTCGACGGCCAGAGGCAGGCCCACGTATCCCAAGCCAACCACGGCAACAACGGTCACTTCGACTCCCTTCGTGGTGTTTGCGCGCCGAGCGCCCGATGGCGATCGCTCCCAGTCGTCTCGGGCATGGCGACGACGCGTTGCCCTACAGCGTCTTCAGCAGTGCAGCCACCTCAGCGGCGCAATCGGCGGCGCAGGTCAGAGGTGGAACCTTGCCGGAAGCTTGCGGCGCGGCTCTTGGGTCGACGCTCTTGCCCTTGTCGCTCGTCGCCTTGTCAGGCGTCGGGCCGCCCGCCTGCACGAGCGCATCAAGCTCCTTGCGGGCCGCCTCCTTGTCGCCGGCTTTGATCAGGGCCTTGGCCAAATGCAATCGAATGTCCGCGTGATTCGGTGCCCGCTGCGCGGCCAGCCGCAGCTTTTCGAGTCCCTGGGTCACATCGCCCTTCTTGACCAGCAGCACGCCCGTCGTATCCAGTATCGCGGGATTCGTCGGAGCCAGCGCCAACGCTTTCTCAGCCTGCGCCAACGCCTTGGGGTCGCCCAGCTCGCCCAAAGCCCAGGCGAGATTGTTGACATACATCGCGTTGTCGGGTTGCTGCACCACGACCGCCTGATAGTACCGGGCCGCGGACTTGTAGTCCTGCTTGCGCGCGGCGCGTTCGGCGAGGAAGTTGCGCAGCGCGACATCTTTCGGATGATCGTGCAACCATTTTTCCGCCGCGGCGTCCGCTGCCGCAGCCTTTCCGGCGCCGGTCGTCGCCGCATGCATCGCGAGGGCGACCGTGCTGTCGTCGGGCGCGCGCTTCTGTGCAGCCTTGATGGCTGATTCCGCCTCGGACCACTTCAGCTGAGTCCCGAAGAACTCGCCCTCGAGCAGGTAGCCGCGCGCCTCCCCCGGCTGTCGTCGCTGGATCGCCTTGATTTCCTGCAGCGCCTGCTCGGGGCGCCCGGACAGGGTATAGATCACCACGATCTCCCGACTGGCCTCGAAGAGTTCCGGGTTGATCGCCAACGCGGCGCGAAGCTTTTCGACCGCTCGGTCGTAGTCCTTTGCGACGACCAGAGCACGGGCCAGGCGAAGGAGCGGCTCGGCCGACCCCGGACGCGCCGCCACGAGCTTGTTGAAAGTGTCGACGGCCTGCGAAGCGTCACCCGCCGCCAGTTGGACCTGTCCCAGCATCTCGAGCGTTCGAGGGTCATTTGGCAGGGCGGCATTCGCCTCCTGTGCCGCGAACTGTGCCTGCTTGAGATCGCCCTTCTGGGTGTAGAAGGAGACCAGCGCGAGCCGGGCGCCGATCGATTGCGGATTCACCGTCACCGCCTTCTTGAGGAGCACTTCGACCTCGCTCGCTTCGCCGCCGAGCGACTGCACGAGATTGGCGTAGCCCAGCAGCGCCTGTTCGTTCTTCGGCTCCTTCTCGAGGATCGCCTCATAACGCTTGCGCGCGACGTCGGGCTTCTTGTCGAGTCGATCGAGCTGCGCGAGGTTACCGATAGCGGGAAGATAGTCGGACTGTATCTGCAGCGCGTGCTCAAAACTCTCACGCGCGCTTCCGATGTCGCGCTTGCTCAGGTAGACGATGCCCTTCAGGTTGTAAACGAGTGGGTTGTTCGGTTGCTTTTTTTCCAGCCGGCCTACGGCGGCTGTGGCTTCGTCGAACTGCTTCTGGCGCAGGAGATTGGCGACTAGCGCGAGGTCGGCCGACGAAACGTTGGGATCGAGTGCGGAGGCCGCCTCGAGGTCACGGATCGCCGCCTCGGTGTCTCCCTCGGCAAAGCGAGCCTGTCCCAGCCGCGTCCGCGCCGCGACGTTCTTTGGATCCAGTGCCGCCGTCTGTGCAAAGTACTGTGCCGCCTTGGGATAATCGCCGACGGAAAGATACGCCTCGCCGGCGACCGCCATGAGTTGCGGATCCCGGTCTCCGCGCACGAGCTGCGGCTGAAGCACTTCGAGTGCACGCGCCGGACTGCCCATGCGCACGTAGGTCGCGGCGAGCAGCCGCTCTGCGTACAACAGCCCGGGCGCAGCTTTCAGAGCGCGACGCAGATAATCCTCAGCCTGATTGAATTGTCCGGCCCGAAGTTCGACCTCGCCGGCAACCACCAGACTCGGGACGTGTCCAGGCGAGCCCTTCAAGACCTGCTGAATCGCCTCGCGCGCAGCCGGCAAATTTCCCTTGTTGGACGCAATAAGCGCTTCGAAATAATAAGCTCGCGTGTCCTGCTTCGATATTTTCCGGATGGCACCAACCTGCGCGCTCGCCTGATCGAAATCGCCCCGTGCAACCTGCAGCGCGGCGAGCCGATAGCGCGCCGGCAGGTATGCGGGCCTTGCCTCCACCAGCTTTTCCAGCACCGCACGTGCCGCATCGGGCTGGCCCTCGGCGAACAGAAGCTGGGCCTTGAGCAACGATGCTTCGGGCGGGGCCTTCGGCTGCGCCAGGACACTGTCGACAATCTTCGTGGCCCCTTCGAAATCTCGGTTCACGGCCCGCAACGTCGCGACTCCGAGCGACGCATCGGGGAAATCGGGCTTCGCCGCTAGCGCGGCAGCAAATGCTCCACCTGCCTCCTTGGTTTTGCCCAAGGAGAGCCAGGCATTGCCGATGATCGTCTTGAAATTGGCCTCGGCGTCGGGGTTGCGGAGCGTTTTTCCGCCGAACTCCGCCACCAGCTCCTTGGCGTCACCGTCGTCGATAAGGGCCTGGGCCAGCGCGGGCAGTGTCTGCTCCGGCGGATAGCCAAGGTCGAGCGCCCGGCGGAGTTCCTTGACCGCGCTCGCGGGATCGCGGCGAGCGGCCAGTGCCGTCCCGAGCAGGTACCGCGCTTCTGCATTGTTGGGTGCTTTCTGCAGCGCGTTCCTGAGCTGGATGATTGCGGCGTTCGAATCGTCCTTGGAAAGATAATCCCTTGCGGACTTGATAAGCGGTTCGGGCGAATCGCTGCCGCAGGCCGCGAGCAGGATGGTACACAGCCCGGCGACCACACCACGCTTTACTGAAACGTTCCATCGAGGTTGCTTCATTTTCGTCGCGCTTTCGTTATCAGGGAGTCTCACCGGTGTGCCGGACCGTTTCACTTGAGCCCGAACCGGTGCATGAGCTCGTAGAGCGTGGGGCGGCTGACACCGAGCAGATCGGCCGCCTTGCTGAGATTGCCGTTGACTCTGCCCAGCGCGCGAAGGACGGCATGCTTCTCTGCCTCATCGCGCACCTGCCGCAAGTTGAGCTGCAC
Organism: Betaproteobacteria bacterium; assembly: GCA_005888865.1. Taxonomy (GTDB): domain Bacteria; phylum Pseudomonadota; class Gammaproteobacteria; order Burkholderiales; family Casimicrobiaceae; genus PALSA-1003. The sequence continues at coordinate 4,232 of VBCL01000292.1, forward strand.
GGGCCCCGGGTCCTGCTGCTCGGACAGGACTCCGATGTCGGCGGCACCGATGCCCAGGCCGTCGGCCATGATCACCGCGCGTCGGATCACGTT
>VBCL01000293.1 GCA_005888865.1 Betaproteobacteria bacterium
TCGCCGGTCACGCGAGTGCCCTGGAGAGGTTCGGCTGTTGGCTGACCCTGCTTCGATGGACACGCTGTCCGTGCAACTCGGCATTCGGCCCTCGGCCGCCACCGAAGCGCTGTTTCAGTCGATTTATCTTCATTGCCTCAGAACGCCTACTGGCCGGCCCGTCGTGCTGATAGGTTGAGGGCAGACGCCCGGGCCTGAGCTATCATGCGGGGCCGTGACTCCGGTACCGCGTAAGCGCGTCAAACCAGCAGCGCGAATTTCCGTCGATCGCGCCGGCATCGTGCGCGCGGCGGCGCAGGTACCTTCGCCCAACTGCGACGATCGCCCCGAAGGCACGGCGGTGATCCTGCTGGTCGTTCATGGAATTTCGCTCCCGCCGGGCGAGTTCGGCGGACCTGGCATCGTCGAGCTGTTCACCAATCGGCTCGATCCGGCCGCCGATCCGTACTACCGGACGGTGGCGAACATCAAGGTCTCTGCGCATTTTCTGATCCGCCGCGATGGCGCACTAACGCAGTTCGTTCCCTGCGCGAAGCGGGCCTGGCACGCAGGCACGTCGTCGTGGCGCGGACGCGCGGACTGCAACGACTTCTCGGTCGGCGTCGAGCTGGAGGGGACCGACGACGTTCCCTACGAAGCCGCGCAATACACGATGCTCGCCCGTCTGGCACGGGCACTGCGCCGCCGCTATCCGATCGCCGAGGTGGCCGGCCATAGCGACGTCGCGCCGGGACGCAAGACCGACCCGGGGCCGGCCTTCGATTGGCCGCGATTTCGCCGGCTGATCCGGTAGTTCCGTGTGGCCCGGAGGGATTCCAGGATCCTCCGGCGGGCCGTGGCCTTCGTCTTGGACGCAGGCCGAATTGCAAGGTAAAATAGAAGGTTATGCAGTTTCTGGTCGATTATTTCCCGCTTCTTCTTTTCTTCGCGGCCTTCAAGCTGTGGGACATCTATGTCGCGACCGCCGTTGCAATCGTCGCGTCGGTCGCGCAGATCGCCTATTTTCGCTGGCGTCGAGGCAAGGTCGAGGTCGTGCATTGGCTGAGCCTCGCGATCATCGCGGTCTTCGGTGGCGCCACGCTGCTGCTTCACGACGAGACTTTCATCAAGTGGAAGCCGACGGTCCTCTATTGGCTGTTCGCCGCGATCCTGGCGGTGGGACGGCTCGGGTTCCGCCGGAACCTGATCGGCGCGCTGCTGAAGGAGATAACCCTTCCGGATGCGGTGTGGGCGCGGGTGACATGGATATGGGTCGGCTTTCTCCTGGCCATGGGTGGCGTGAACCTCTACGTCGCAACCCACTACTCGACCGCAGCGTGGGTCAACTTCAAGGTCTGGGGTGCGATGGGCATGTTCTTCCTGCTGGCGGTCGGAACCGTGGCCTCGGTTGCCCGCTATCTGCCGGAGCGACCGTGATGGACATCGCCAGCACGCTGCGGACCCGCCTCTCCGATTTGTCGCCCGTGGCGCTCGAGATCCAGGACGACAGCGCTGCGCACGTCGGGCACGCCGGGGCTGCGTCGGGCGCCGGGCACTTTTCGCTGTTGATCGTGTCAGAGGCGTTCAACGGCGTACCACGGCTTAAACGCCATCAGACGGTCATGGCCAGGGTCGCCGATCTCCTTCCTCACCCGATTCACGCGCTTTCGATCAGGGCGTTGGCGCCTGAAGAATACTCCTGACCCTATCCGGAACCCGCAAAGGACCATCATGCAAATGTTTTTCAGAGTGTTCACCGCGCTGGCCACCGCCGCGCTTCTCCTTGCCCCACCCGCCGCGCTCGCGCAGGAGCCAGCGAAGAAGGCACCGGCCAAATCCGATGCGCCGGCGAAGGGCAAGGATCTGTACCCACCGGGGTTTTTCGAATTCATGCTCAAGCAGCGGACCGCCCAGGGCCAGCCTGACACACCTGAGCTCCGGGCTGCGGTGCGCGACGAGCTCAACACGCGCGAGCTGCTCGTGCGCGAGGCGAAGAAGCAGGGCCTCGACAAGAGTCCCGGCATGAAGACGGAAATGGACCTTTCGGCGCAGACGGTGCTCGTGCGCGCTTATATGGCCGACTACCTCAAGGCGCACCCCGTCTCCGATGATGTGCTGCACAAGGAATACGACGGTATTCGCGCGCAGATGGGCGACAAGGAGTACAAGGTCCGCCACATCCTGGTCGAAAAGGAGGACGAGGCGAAGGACATCATTGCCTCTTTGCAGAAAGGCGAGAAGTTCGAGAAGCTTGCCGATCGGTCCAAGGACACCGGCTCCAAGGCGAACGGCGGAGGTCTCGACTGGAACACACCGTCGAACTTCGTAAAGCCCTTCGCCGACGCGATGGTGGGGCTGCAGAAGGGTAAGTTCACGACCACGCCGGTGCAGACGCAGTTCGGCTGGCACGTCATCGAGGTCGATGACATCCGTGACGCGAAGGTGCCAAGCTTCGACGAGGTCAAGCCGCAGCTTGCGCAACGCATGCAGGGGCAGGTGGTCGAGAAGTACCTCCGGGATCTGCGCGCCAAGAACGGCTACTGACCGGTCGCGGCCACTCCGATGAAAAAGGGCAGGCGCATGCGCCTGCCCTTTTTTTCCCGCACCGCGCAAAACGTGGTCCGTCCCGTTTCGATGCTATCCTTACGCGCGGCCCCAGCCCCCGGAACCATGCAGTGAGGAGAATAACGGCATGCCGGCGATTCGCCATCCCAAGGATTTCCTCGCGGGTCTGATCTTCGTTGCGTTTGGTATCGCCGCGATCGTGCTCGGCAGCGGGTATCCGCTCGGCACGGCCGCGCGCATGGGCCCGGGATACTTCCCGCGCATCCTCGGCATCCTGCTGATCGTTCTTGGCGGCGCGCTCGCGCTGCGCGCGCTCAAGATCCAGGGAGCGCCTCTTCCCGGTTGGAAATGGCGGCCGGTGATTGTCGTCCTCGTGAGTGTCGTCATCTTCGGCTTGATCGTTACTCACGTCGGTCTTGTGCTGGCGACCTTGGGCCTCATCGTTGCCTCGAGCGCTGCGAGCAGCGAGTTTCGCGCCAAGGAGGCACTCATAAGCGGGATCCTGCTCGCGGGGCTCGTGGTGGGCGTGTTCGTGATCGGCCTCAAGATTCAGCTCCCGATCTGGCCCGGAAGCGGTTGAGACAGCAGTGGACATTTTCGGCCACCTCGCCATGGGGTTCGGCGTCGCGCTGACGCCGGTCAACCTGCTCTATGCTTTTGTCGGTGTCATGGTCGGGACGCTGATCGGCGTGCTGCCGGGGATCGGCCCGGTGGCGACCATCGCGATGCTGTTGCCCACGACCTACGGCCTGCAGCCGGTGTCGGCGCTGATCATGCTGGCCGGCATCTACTACGGTGCGCAGTACGGCGGCTCGACGACCTCCATCCTGATCAACATGCCGGGCGAGACGTCTTCGGCGGTGACGTGCCTCGACGGCCACCAGATGGCGTTGAAGGGGCAGGCCGGCGCCGCGCTCGCGATCGCGGCGCTGGGTTCCTTCTTCGCCGGCTGCGTCTCGACGGTGTTCGTCGCGGCGTTCTCGCCGCCGCTGTCCGAGCTGGCGCTGAAATTCGGGCCGGCGGAATACTGCTCTCTGATGATCCTCGGGCTGATCGGCGCTGTCGTGCTCGCTCACGGGTCGCTGCTCAAGGCGATCGGGATGATCGTGCTCGGGCTTCTGCTCGGCATCGTCGGCACCGACGTCAACTCGGGGATGGCGCGATTCGCGTTCGGCATCCCTGAGCTCACCGACGGCATCGGCGTGGTCAGCGTGGCAATGGGGCTGTTCGGTTTCGCCGAGATCATCACAAATCTGGAGACCGAGGAGAAGCGCGACGTCATCGTGGCCAAGGTGAAGGGACTATGGTTGACCAAGCAACAGTTCGGGCAGGCCGCACCTGCAGTCGCGCGCGGCACCGCGCTGGGCTCGGTGCTCGGGCTCTTGCCGGGAGGCGGCGCGATGC
>VBCL01000294.1 GCA_005888865.1 Betaproteobacteria bacterium
TTCGCCTCGCTCCCCAGCTCGGAGCTCGAGACTCTGGCCGCGCGCGGCGCGGACATCCGACTGCGCGCCGGCGACTGGCTCATCCACGAGGGCGAGCTGCCGTCTTTTTTTGCGCTGCTCGAAGGCCGCATCGAGGTGCGCAAGGCGTTCCACGGTACCGACCGCCTGCTCACGGTCTACGACCCGGGCAGCTACTTCGGCGAGCTGCCGCTGCTCCTGGGATCGCCCGCGGTGGCGAGCCTGCGCGCGCTCGAAGCCTCGCGCGTGTGCGGGTTCGATCCCGCAGACTTTCGCGAGCTGATCGCTGGTTGTCCCAAGCTCAATGGCGAGTTGCTCAAGACCATGGCTACGCGGATCGGCCATCTGCAGGAGGTGGCGAGCGAGGCGCCCGCCACGACCGTGACGATCATCGGTCACCGCTTCGACCTGGCCTGCCACCAGGTGCGCGACTTTGTCGCGCGCAACCACGTTGCGTTCAACTGGCTCGATCCGACGCGGCCCGATCGAAACGGCGGCGCAGTGGCGCCGCCTCGGCCCGGCGACAGGTTCCCCGTCGTTGTGCTCCCGGACGGCACCCGTCTGGTCACGCCCAGCTTGCGCGAGCTCGCGGAGCACCTCGGCCTGCAGACCCGGCCGGCCGCGGTCACCTACGACGTCGCCGTGATCGGCGGCGGTCCCGCCGGGCTCGCCGCGGCCGTGTACGGCGCGTCGGAGGGCTTGCGCACGATCCTGATCGAGCGTGAATCGCCGGGCGGGCAGGCCGGCGCCTCGTCGAGAATCGAGAATTACCTGGGATTTCCGACCGGAGTGTCCGGCGACGACCTGGGCGGCCGTGCGCTCAAGCAGGCCAAACGCTTCGGCGCCGAGATTCTGGTCGCGCGCGAGGTGCTCGGCATCGACGGCGACCCGGTGACGCGCGAACGCGCGGTGCATCTGGACGGCGAGGAGCGGGTCGCGGCGAAAACAATCGTCATCGCCACCGGTGTCGCCTGGCGCGAGCTCGAGGTTCCAGGCAGCGACACGCTGCTCGGGCGCGGCGTGTATTACGGCGCGGCGCGCACCGAAGCGCTCAGCACCGTCGGCCAGGACATCTACCTGGTCGGTGGCGGCAATTCGGCGGGACAGGCCGCGATGTTCTTCGCCAACTACGCGCGTTCGGTGACGCTGCTCGTTCGCGGGCCCTCGCTCGAGGCGACGATGTCGCACTACCTGATCGAGCAGCTGTCGTCGAAGGCCAACATCGCGATACGCACCCTGCACCGCATCCTGCGCATTGAGGGAACCGATCACGTCGAGCAGATCGTGCTCGAGAACCGCGCCACCGGCGAGGCGCGCACCGAGCCTGCGGCCGCAGTGTTCGTATTCATCGGCGCGGACGCAAAAACCGAATGGTTGCCGGAGTCGATCATCTGCGACGAGCGTGGTTACGTGTGCACGGGGCGCGACGTCACCGATCTGGTCGCGCACGCAAACGGGAACTGGCCGCTCGAGCGCGACCCGTATTTGCTCGAGACGAGCCTGCCGGGCGTGTTCGCCGCAGGCGACGTGCGCCACGGCTCGATCAAGCGCGTCGCTGCGGGCGTCGGCGAAGGCAGCATGGCGATCGCGTTCGTGCACCAGTACCTGGCGTCGGACGCGCAGGGGCAGGAGCGGGTTGGCGTGGCGCGAACCCAGACCAAGAAGGAGAGGGTGCATGAAGGGGCTGCGTGAACGCTTCGGCCGGCCGCTGCGGCTGGCACTTCTCGGCGGCGGACCGTCCTCGTGGATCGGCCGCATGCATCAAACTGCCGCCGAGCTCGACGGGTACTGGCGCGTTATCGGTGGTGTCTTCTCGAGCGATCCCGCGCGCTCGCGCCAGGCCGGAACCGCGCTCGGCTTCGATCCGGGGCGAAGCTACGGCACCCTGGCGGATCTGATCGCAGCCGAAAAGTCTCGTGAGGACGGCGTCGACGCGGTGGCGATCATGACCCCGAACGATACGCACTATCCGTGCGCTGCGGCAGCGCTCGACGCCGGACTCGACGTCCTCTGCGACAAGCCGGTCACGCACGATTTTGCGCAGGCCTGCGATCTTGTCGCGCGCACGCGCAAGCAAGCGCGCCTGTTCGCGATCGCCCACGGCTACTCGGCGTATCCGATGATGCGCTATGCGCGCGAGCTGGTCCGCGAGGGCGCGCTGGGGGCGCTGAGGCTGGTGCAGGTCGAATACATCCAGAGCGGGCTCGCGACCAGGATCGAGGACGCTCCGCAGAACAACCGTCTCCGGTGGATCCTCGATCCGCGGCGTAGCGGCCTCGCCTTGGTGATGAGCGCGATCGGTTGCCACGCGCAGCACCTTGCATGCTTCGCCGCCGGCCGCAACGTCGCACGAGTGTGTGCGGACGTGCGCGCGATGCTGCCGGGCCGCCAGGTCATCGATTACGTGTCGGCGCTCTTCGAGCTCGAGGGCGGCGCGCGCGGAACGTTTACCGTCACGCAGGCAGCGGCGGGCGGCGAGAACGACATCCGGCTTCGCGTCTACGGCGACAAGGGACTGCTCGATTGGTCGCATCGCGAGCCAAGCTATCTCAAGCTCGCGCTGCAGGGCGAGCCGGTTCGTGTGATCGGCCGCGGCGACCCCTTCCTCTCGCCGGCGATCATCGCGGCGGGGCGCGCGCCGCGCGGACATCCCGAGGGCTTGCGCGAGGCCTTCGCCAACATCTACGTCGAGCTCGCGCAGGAGCGGATGGCGCGCGCGCTCGGTGACGTGCCGCCCGAATCACCTTACCCACGCATCGAGGACGGTGCGCACACGATGGCGTTCATCGAAGCCTGCCTGGCCTCGCAACGGAGCGGCGGCTGGGTCGACGTGGCGCGGTTGCCCGCGTCCTGATCCCGGCCGCTTTTCGAAGGCAGGGTCTTGACATGAATTATCGTACGATATATCTTAAAACGTATCTTGCGAGCTCGCTCGCCTAAGCTGAGAGGTTTGCAATGCCTTGTTCTACCGCGCGTTTCTGGGCTTTTGAACGTCGCTGCGCCGGCCGCCACGCCCGCCGTCACGGCTTCGGCGGACTCTTCGGCGGGATGGCCGGCAGTCGCGGCCTTGGATGGCACGGCTTTCGAGCGGGGCGCAAGCTCGGTGGCGACGATCTGCAGCTCGTGATCCTCGCGCTCCTTGCCGAGAATCCTTCGCACGGCTACGAAATCATCAAGGCGCTGGAGGAGCGCTCGGGCGGGTTCTACGCTCCCAGTCCCGGGATGGTTTATCCCGCGCTGACCTATCTCGAGGAGCTGGGTTACGCCTCAGTCGAAGCCGATGGCGCGAAAAAGCTCTATCGCATCAGCGATGAAGGACGCGCCTACCTCGAGCAGAATCGCCGCATTGTCGATGCGATCTTCGCCCAGCTCGAATGGGTGGGGGCGAAGATGGAGCACGTGCGGCGAGCGTTTTCGGGAGAAGGCGCCCGCGCCGACGCGCCCGAGGATACTCCTCGCGGCTGGGGCGCCGAGCTCGCCGACGCGCGTCGGACGCTGAGGGCGGCGCTGGCCACGCTCGGCGACGCCTCCCCCGAAGAGCAGCGACGCGTCGCCGAGATCCTTTTGCGCGCAGCACGGGAGATTCGCGGCGCCTAGCATCCCGCTTGGCTCGGCTCCCTGGGTCGATGCGGAAAAAGTAGCGTCCGCGCCGCGCGGGCGCGTCGCGTCGTGACGCGTGTGCGAACTCCGTCCCCTCACCCCGGTCAGAAGCATTGCCGTTGCGATGGGCGCCGCGCCCGATTCGTTGCGCGTCGTTCGCGTCGTTCGCGTTCCCTGGCAAAGAAGCTGCCCGGCGCGCGCGGCGCTGTGATCATTTTGCCGCCGGCGCGAGTCTTGCTGCGGAAGCCATCGAGGCCCGCTGGAGAGCGTCCTTTGTAATTG
>VBCL01000295.1 GCA_005888865.1 Betaproteobacteria bacterium
TCTGGCGCTGCGAGGCGTCGACGTCCTGGTGCTCGACGAGGATGACACCGTCAGCGTCGGCTCGCGCGCGATCTGCTGGTCGAAGCGAACGCTGGAGATCCTCGATCGACTCGGGTGCGGCGAGCGCCTGGTGGAGAAGGGCGTGTCCTGGAACGTCGGCCGGGTGTTCTTTCGCGACGAGCAGATTTTCCAGTTCGACCTGCTCCCCGAGTCGGGGCATCGTCGGCCGTCGTTCATCAACCTGCAGCAGTACCATGTCGAGCAGTTCCTGGTCGAGCACGTTTGCAGCTTGCCCGGCGTGGAGCTTCGCTGGCGTCATAAGGTCGTCGGGGTTGCGCCAAACGATGATCGGGTCACGCTCCGCGTCGCGACGCCCGACGGCGAGTACACCATCCACGCCGACTGGCTGATCGTGGCCGACGGCTCGAAAAGCCCGATTCGTGGCTTGCTGGGTTTGGAAAGCGAAGGACAGGTCTTCCACGACCGGTTCTTGATCGCCGACATCCACATGACGTCGAATTTTCCGGCCGAGCGCCGGTTCTGGTTCGACCCACCGTTTCACCGCCATCAATCCGCGCTTCTGCACCGTCAGGCCGACGACGTGTGGCGGGTCGACTTCCAGCTTGGCCCGGACGCCGATCCGGACGAGGAGAAGAAGCCTGAGCGCGTATTGCCGCGGCTGCGTGCGATGCTGGGCGAGGATGTGCGCTTCGAGATCGAATGGGCGAGCGTCTATTCGTTCCAGTGTCGGCGCATGCGCTCGTTTCGCCATGGCCGACTGTTGTTCGTCGGCGACGCGGCGCACGTGGTGTCGCCCTTCGGCGCCCGTGGCGCCAACAGCGGCATCCAGGACGTCGACAATCTGGGTTGGAAGCTCGAGCTGGTGCTCGAGGGCCTCGCGCCCGAGCGGCTGCTCGACAGCTTCGACGTCGAGCGCACCGCCGCGGCCGACGAGAACATCCGCAACTCCACACGCAGCACCGATTTCATCACACCCAAGAGCAACATGAGCCGGATCTTTCGCGACGCCGTGTTGATGCTCTCGAAGCGGCATCCATTCGCGCGCCGCTTGGTCAACAGCGGACGATTGTCGCTGCCGTCGACGTTTCGCGACTCGCCGCTCAACACGCCGGACGCGGAGGGGTTCGCGGGAACGATGGCGCCGGGAGCACCCGCCGCCGATGCACCCGTAACCGGCGCTCGAGGCGCGTGGTTGCTCGATTATCTGTGCGACGGGTTCACGCTGCTGCTCTTCACCGGCAGGGCGGTGTCGCCGACGCTGCTGCACGAGCTCGCCGCGCTCGGCTCGGCCGCGATCCCCTGCAACAGCGTGCTCGTCGGCGCGGCGGAGGGCACTCTGCCGGAGGGTGTGCGCCAGATCCTCGATCCGACGGGATTGCTCGCCGAACGTTACGACGCGCGGCCGGGAACGGCGTATCTCTTCCGACCCGACCAGCACGTCTGCGCCCGTTGGCGCAGCTTCGACGCCGCACGCGTACGCTCCGCAGTCGCTCGCGCAACCGGCCAATTGATCACCGAGGCGGCTTCATGCTCAACACCGAACCCAACATCGCCGCGCCCGACGACTTCTATCAGGACCTGATCGACCTGCATCGCGGGCTCAGCGACGAGCAGAGCGCTCTCGTCAACGCGAAGCTGATCCTCTTGCTCGCCAATCATATCGGCGATCCGGAGGTACTTCGCGTAGCGATGGCGGCGGCGCGCGAGGGCGTTGTCGCCCCAGCCGCGGAAGCTGCGTTGGGCACCGCTTCGGGATCAGCAACGTAAATCGGCCGAGCGAGTACACCGAGATGCCGCGCCGTGACACCTTCGCCCCGGTCCATTAGCATGCGTTCGGCACAGCAGTCCACGAAGCCTTCCGTCCCCCGGAGCCGAAAATGACCTACCAGAACATTCTCACCGAGACCCACGGCCGCGTCGGTATGATCCGACTCAACCGGCCGCAGCGGATGAACGCGCTCAACGATGCGCTCGCCGCCGAGCTGGCTACAGCCCTCGCGGTGTTCGACGCCGACGCCGGCATCGGATCAATCGTCATCACCGGCAACGACAAGGCTTTCGCCGCCGGCGCCGATATCGGTGCCATGGCGGAATGGGACTACCAGAAGGTCTACGCCGATAACTACATCACGAGCTGGGAGTCGGTGAAGCACACGCGCAAGCCCGTGATCGCCGCGGTCGCCGGTTACGCGCTCGGCGGAGGATGCGAGCTGGCGATGATGTGCGACCTGATCATCGCTGCCGATACGGCGAAGTTCGGTCAGCCCGAGATCACCATCGGCACGATGCCGGGCATGGGCGGCACGCAGCGACTGCCGCGCGCGGTCGGCAAGGCCAAGGCGATGGATTGGTGCCTGACCGGACGCATGATCGACGCCGCCGAGGCCGAGCGCTCGGGATTGGTCGCGCGCGTCGTCCCCGGGGACAAGCTCGATGAGGAAGCCCTCGCGGTCGCGACCAAGATCGCGAGTTATTCGCTGCCGGTCGTGCTCAAGGTGAAGGAGGCAGTCAATCGCGCCTACGAATCATCGCTCGCCGAGGGGCTCTTGTTCGAGCGGCGGGAATTCCACTCGACGTTCGCGCTCGACGATCAGAAGGAAGGGATGCGCGCGTTCGTTGGGAAGCGCAAGCCGGAGTTCAAGCACCGTTAGCAGAGCACTCGTCGCCCCGGCGCAGGCCGGGGCCCAAGTTGTTTCGCACGACGCGACGAATCAAATTGGATCCCGGGCCTCGCGCTCCGCGCTCGCCCGGGATGACGCATTTGTTTCCGATCGCGGGCCGGTGCGCGATCCGCTCCCGGACAAATGCGTCACTTCACCAGATCGGCGCCGGCCTTGCAGGCGGCAGCGTCCTGATCGCCCGTGCCACCGCTGCAGCCGATGGCGCCGATCAGCTTGCCGCCTTCGACCAGCGGCCAGCCTCCGGGCGAGGCGACTATCGTCGGATCGAGCGTCCCCACATAAGGATGGCCGGTCTCGAAGGCGTTGTAGAACGCGCGCGACTCGCGCCGGTAGCGCGCCGCGGTGCGAGCTTTGCCCTGGGAAATGTTGATCGAGCCAAGCTGTGCGCCGTCCATGCGCGAGAAATGGACGAGGTCGCCGTGGGTATCGACAACGGCGATGTTGAGCTTCCAGCGATGCTTGGTCGCCTCGGCCTCAGCCGCGGCGACCAGCTTCTTCGCAGTCTCCAGGCTGACCGGCGTGCCGTACGGAATATCGTTCGGGGTGCCGTCCGCCGTGCCGCCAGCGGCCGGCGGGGCCGCCGGTGCTGCGGGTGCGGGTGGTTGTTGCGCCGCGGCGGGCAAGGCGAGAACCAGAGCCGCCGTTGTCAACGCGGCCCAGATGAAATCACGCATGGGGCTTCCTCCAGATTGTTGTTCAGATGAGATGGTGTCCAGCGTAATCGCGACCGGCCCAGGGACCTGTGCAGAGGTCCCCCAACGCCGGTGCGAAAAGCATACACCTCTCCGGGGAGGTCTATTCCGCCGCTGCGTGGGTAAGGTGGGTGACGAGCGAGGCGAGCACCTCCGGCCCCGCGTCGGACACCGCCCAGCATTCCATCCCCGCGGCGCTGCCGTGCGCGACGTTGAATCCGCGCAGGCTCGCCGATTTGGGCGCCGGCTTGCCGGTGCCGACCGGCCGCACGAAGACATCGATGGTGTGCTCGCGATATTTGTAGACCAGCGTAGTCAAGACGGCCCCCGATCAGTGGCAGGCCGTCGGCGCTGAAGTCGCGCACCGGGGGCGAATAGTCGAGCCGGGCCGAGAGCCACGGCTTCACCGTGTGCTGGTCCGACGAGGCGACGTCGGTCAGTCGGTTGCCGAGCGTCGCGCGGGCATGGTTGGCCACGGCTTCGGAAACGAGATCCGAGCCGACCTGCCAGTCGAGGATCGCGCTGCCGATAAACCAGGCGAACACCGTCGCCGCGCTGCCGGCGAGCGCGCCCGACGTGAGCCAGCCCCAGCGATTCGCAGGCGGACGCACCGGCTCGCGAAGGCCGGCCCCGCGCGCGATCGCCGCCCGGACGCGCTCACGCAACGTGGCAGGGGCCGCGTAGTAGGGCACCTCGGTCTGGATGCGGGAGCGCAGGCTCGCCAGCTCGTCACGGCGCGCGGCACAGTCCGGGCAGCCCAGCACATGCTTCTCGATCTCGGCGCTTTGCACCGGATCGAGCTCGCCGTCGGCGTAGACGGGCAGCAGGCTCATCGCTTCGTTGCAGTTCATGCTTGATCCTGAATTGTTGTTTTCCTCATACGCGTTGCATCACGCTTATCCGGCCGATCGCTCGCGGATGGCGCGCAGCACCGGCGAACGCTGGAGCAGGCCCCGGGCGCGCGCGAGCCGCGACATCACCGTGCCAATCGGAATGTCGACCACCCGCGCGATCTCCCGATACGGCAGTTCTTCGAGCTCGCGCAGGATCAACACTTCGCGATACCCGAGCGGCAGCGCGGCAATCGCCTCGGCGAGCGCCGAGCTCGAGGCGTTGCGCAGCGCCATCTGCTCGGGCGTCGCCGCTGTCAGATCCGGCACGCTCTCGATCGTCTCCTGGTCCCCGGGGACGATCTCGGCGGGCCGGTTGCGCTTCAGCCAGTCGTAGCAGGCATGGCGCACGACCGTCAGGAACCAGGCCTTGGCGTCGCCCCCGCGAAACGCGCCGAAATACTTGAGCGCTCGCTCGCACGCGTCCTGCACGACGTCCTCGGCGTCACTGCCATTGCGTGTCAGCCACCGCGCCAGGTTGTACGCTGCGTCGAGCTGCGGCAGGACCGCCTGCTCGAACCGGGCTTGGCCGCCTTCGTCGAGGCTGGAGGCGCTCATACCCCATCATACTGCCGCTGCGGCTGGAATATTCCCGGCCGTCGCCGCGGCGTCCTGCGGTGGCGCGATTGCGCTGTGCTACCATTTTTGCCTTCACCGATGCCAGGGACCGAAGTCCGTCCATCGACAGCGTCAGTGCCGACGCTGCGGCCGACAGCAGCGCGTTCGCTCTTGTTCGAGCTCTCTCCATGACCGCCGCGCCGACTCCTTCCGCCTCGCGCATCCTCGAGCGCTGCGAAGCACTCGCCCGGTGTTCCGAGCAACCCGGCGGCCTGACCCGTGTCTATCTCTCGCCCGAACAGCGCGCGGCCAACGCGCTGGTGCTGGAATGGATGCGCGATGCAGGCATGCAG
>VBCL01000296.1 GCA_005888865.1 Betaproteobacteria bacterium
ATGTTGAAGGCCACGCCCTCGATGTATCGGCAGCCCATGCCGAGAATGACCTGCTTCGGGTGCGTGCGTATGAGGTCGAGGAACGGCACCGCAGCGACCGATTGCGTGGCCTGCACCTTTCTGAACGCCGGCGTCTCCATGATCTTCAAGCGGATGTACACGCCGATGATCACCAGCAGCAGCGAGACCAGGAACGCGACGCGCCACCAGCCCTGAATGAACGAGTCTCCGGGCAATTGCGTCAGCAACGCCACCATCCCGGTGGCGAGCGCGAGCCCCGCGGGAACGCCCATCTGCGGCCAGCTGCCGTAGAAGCCGCGCCGCCCGGTGGGCGAATGTTCGACCGCCATCAGCACCGCGCCGCCCCATTCGCCGCCCACACCGAGGCCCTGGCAGATGCGCAATACCAGCAGCAGGATCGGCGCCCAGACGCCGATCTCGTTGTAGGTCGGCAGCAGGCCGATCAGGAACGTGCCGATTCCCATGATCAACAGCGTGAGGATCAGCATCTTTTTGCGCCCGAGGCGATCGCCGAAGTGGCCGAAGACGATCCCCGCGACCGGACGCGCGACGAAGCCAACCAGCGCCGTCCCGAACGCGAGCATGGTGCCGACCAGCGGATCGAACGAGGGGAAGAACAGCTTGTTGAAGACCAGCGCGGCGAAGGTGTTGTACAGAAAGAAGTCATACCACTCGATGGTGGTGCCGATGGCGCTCGCCAACGCAACCTTGCGAATCTCCGCTTCGGACAACAAACCGACGTTCTCGACGCTGGCCATGCTTCCTCCTGGGTTCAAGTTGGGTGAAACGCTTGCCTCGGGGCGAGGTCTTCTCGATGTATTGTCGTTCAAGACGGCGCTGCCGGCGCAAGACCGAGGATCTGTCGCGCCTCCGCGGGCGTGGCAGGTCGCCGGTCGAAGCGCGAACAGTCATCGACGATCTTCCTCACCAGCTCGGCGTTGCTCGATGCGAGGCGGTCCGGCCCTGCGCGCAGGTTGTCCTCGAGCCCGGTGCGGCAATGACCGCCCGTGGCGAGGCACCATTGATTGACTTCCCACTGGTAGCGGCCGATGCCCGCGGCAACCCAGGTCGCCTTCGGCAGCACGTCGGCGATTTCGCTCCGCAGGAAATCGAAGATCGATCGCCGCACGGGCATCGCATTGGGGATGCCCATGACGAATTGCACGTGCGGCGGGTCCTTGAGCAGTCCACGCTTGACGAGGTTGGCAGCGCTGTAGAGCATCGCCAGGTCGAACACTTCGACCTCCGGCTTGATGCCGTTGTCGAGCATGGTCCTGGCGAGGCCATCGACGAAATCGGGCGGATTCTCGTAGATCCGATCCGGGAAATTCACCGAGCCGGTGGCGAGTGAGGCCATGTCCGGCTTGAGGTGCAGCATCGCGCCGCGTGCGGCCTGATCGCGGCCGCGGCCGCCGGTCGAGAATTGGACGATCATGCCCGGGCAATGCTTGCGCACGCCTTCCTGGACGCGCCCATAGAGAGCGGGATCCGAGCTCGGCGACTCGTCGGGATTGCGGACGTGAATGTGGACCAGCGATGCGCCGGCCTCGAACGCCTCGTGCGTGGACTCGATCTGCTCGGTCGGCGTGACCGGCACCGCGGGATTGTCCTTCTTGCGCGGCAACGCGCCGGTGATCGCAACGGTGATGATGACGGGCTCGGCCATGGATTTGCTCCTTGGCGTTGATTCAGACAACGCGCCGCAACGGTGGCGTGGAGGCGAGAGTGGGCGCGGGGACGAGCGTCGCCGCGATCGACGCTGCCGCGCGCCGCATCGCCGGGAGGAACGTGTACCCCTTGCGTAGCGTCATGCGCGGCGCCGGGCCATGCACCGCGACGGCCGCGCACACGCGCCCGCGCGGGTCGACGACCGGGACGGCAAGGCATACCGACCCGTCCAGAAATTCGCCGCTGTCGGTGCCGATGCCGCTGGCGCGGATCTTCGCGAGCTCGCGCTCGAGCGCGTCGACGCCCGTGATCGTGCGATCGGTGTAACGCCTGAGCGGCGCGGAGCGCAGCACCCTGCGCACCGCGTCCTGCGGCAGATGCGCGAGGAACAGCTTGCCGCTTGCCGTGCAGTGCAGCGGCACGCGCGAGCCGATCTTCATGTGCAGGCGCACGATGGCTGAAGTCTCGACGCGATCGAGGTAAACCGCTTCGTTGCCGTCGAGCATCGTGAAGTTAACGGTCTCGCCGATCTCCTCGACCAGGTGCGAAAGGATGGCGTGGCGCTCGCGGCGCATCGGCGAGCGCATCTGTATCGCCAGCGAAAGCGCCGCGACCCGCCGGCCTACGACATAGCGCTTCGCGGAGACCTCGCGCTCGACCAGCTCGCCGCGGATCAGAAGTTGGAGGATGCGGTAGACGCTCGGCTTGGGCAGGCTGCTCGCCCGGGTCAGCTCTTCGAGCGTAGGCGGCTCGTCGGCGGCCGCGATCAGCTCGAGCAGCGCGAACGCGCGCAGCGTCGCGGATTCGGGCTCGACCCGCGAAGAAGCCTCGTCGCGCTGAAACCTCTCGGCAATGGGCTTCACTGAGGATTTCACGAAAGACTTCACCAGGAGTTGCGAGGCATTTCGCTGACCGAAATTCTATGTTCCATTATTGCAATGTTTTCGGTCGCTGTGCAATGATCGAATGGTGGGTGCCGGGGACGAGCCCGGCGGGCGGCGCAGCGCGCAACCGGATCGGACCGTGGCCAAGGACGCTCTCACTTACGAGGACCTGCTCAAGATCGTCGAGCTCGTCAAGTCATCGCCGCAGTTCTCCGAGTTCCGGCTCAAGGTCGGCGAGATCGAGCTGCACCTCAGACGCAAGCGCGAAGGTGGCCCGGCACCGGAGTCGACCGAGGCGATCGCAGCGGCCGGGACGGCGGTCTCGGAGGCGGGGCCCGATGTGCGCGCAGGCGAAAGGGCCTGGCCCGAGCACTGGAGCATCGTGCGCTCGCCGATGGTCGGCACGTTCTACCGTGCGCCCGCGCCGGGGGAGCGGCCGTTTGTCGAAACCGGTCAGCTTGTCGAGGCCGAGACAACCGTGTGCATCATCGAAGTGATGAAGCTCATGAATTCGATTCCCGCGGCCGCGCGCGGCGTGGTCCGCGAGATCCTCGTCGCGGACGCTCAGGCGGTGCAATACGGGCAACCGCTGATCGTCGTCGAGCCGCAATGAGCCGAGTGCGTATGAGCCAGGCGAAATCGACGGAGCGCCGATTCGACTTCATCGACGTCACGCTGCGCGACGCGCACCAGTGTCTGTGGTCGACGCGAATGACCACGGCGATGATGACGCCGATCCTCGGTGCGATCGACCGCGTCGGATACGCGTACATCAACATCCTCGGCGGCGCGGTCTTCGACGTGTGCGTGCGCTATCTGCACGAAAATCCGTGGGAGCGCGTGGGGCTCCTCTGTGATCGGCTGGCCACGCCGTGCGACGCGCTCACCCGCGGCCAGAGCCTCTACACCT
>VBCL01000318.1 GCA_005888865.1 Betaproteobacteria bacterium
GCGCAACCTCAAGCACTTGACGCAACGCCGGAACACTTGCAGATCAAGAATGTTGTGCTGGGCTGTGCGGCAACCGCCGGCCTCCAGGTAT
Organism: Betaproteobacteria bacterium; assembly: GCA_005888865.1. Lineage (GTDB taxonomy): Bacteria > Pseudomonadota > Gammaproteobacteria > Burkholderiales > Casimicrobiaceae > PALSA-1003. Next base: position 92 of record VBCL01000318.1, read on the forward strand.
TAGATCTCTTCCCGATCATCGAACGTATGCCGGCAGGCCAGCGCCAGCGGCTCTTTGACGGCCATATGACGGCGGAGGGCAACCGGGTCGTCGCCACCGCCCTCGCCACCTTTTTCGAACACGAGCGTGACGATCCTCATCGATCGCCTATTCAGTAACCCGACGCGCGCCGTTGCGGCGCGAACCTGGCCGGTCTAGCGTGCGGCGCTCGATGCTCAACGCGGGCTATGCGCGGATCGTGCTCGTCGTCGCGATCGGTGTCTTCCTGGCACAAGGCTGGTATCTTGCGGGCGCGCAGGTTGGATACAACGAAGAGCTGGTCGGCCATGCTGCGCCTCCGGCCACCGAGATCATCGTCGAGGACCATGTCGCGCGCGCGGTCAACATCTGCGACGGTCACTCGTGGATCGCCTTCAGCCGCGGCGGCGACCCCCATCTCGTGCTCTGCGCTGGGGGGCTGGCGTGGCCCATCCTCGTCAACTCGTACATTGGTGGTGTGCTCTACTGGCCGCTCCAGGTGCTGCGGCCGCTTCACCACGGTAACCTGATTGCGTTGCGGCGGACGGCACTGCCGATCGGCGCATTGGCGCTTCTCGTACTGTTTCTCCTGGTTGAGCGTTTGGGAGGCGCGCTGTGCGCCACCCTCACGGTGGTGGTCGCGGCGGTGTTTCCGGCCGTCGTCATCATGCATTCCGTCCTGACCTTTTTCGAACTCGTACCGGCGCTGCTCATCGCCTGTGCAGCACTGGTGGTGGTGCAGCGCGCCGATCCGAGCCTACCACCCACTGCGCGGCGAGCGGCTGCGGCGGGCGGGCTTCTCGGACTGGCAGTGTTTGCCAGCATAAAGGCGGTGTTTATTGGCGCGCCGCTGCTGGCCTTCGCACTGTTCGAGAGCCCGGTGTTGCGCCGCACCTCTGCGCGGGCCTGGTTCGCCGCGGGTCTGGCGGCGATGTTGATGATCTTGCCAATGGCAATTGCCGCGGTAGCCGATCCGTATTCCGGCTTCGGCCACCAGGTCAGCTACCGTCTCGCAGCGGTTGCCTCGAAACTGAACCCGCGCGCTTTCGCGGGCGAGATCGTCAACGCGCTGATCTCCGCGGCGGACTTGGGCATCTATATGGCCCGGGCGGACGGCAGCGACGGGAACCTGTGGCCGGCGACGCTCGTCCTTCCGGCGATTGCTTTGGCGTACTCGACGGTTGCTTTCGTGCGTGCACTGTGGCGGTTGCCGCACGACCGCGTCGCCGCTGCGTGCGGTGCCGTGCAGCTCTTTTATCTGGTCTTTGTCTGGCTGGCGTACACTCAGGAGGGCGGTAACTACTTGGCGATCTGCTATGCGCAATCGATATCGGCTGCCTGCGTGATCGCGGCGGTTGGACGTATGGTCGCAAAACGCGGCGGCAACCCGATGGTGGGTATAGCCTTGGCCACGGCGATCACGATTGCGCCGCTCGTTGCGAATACCTACCGTCGCGGCGATCCGCGGAATTTGGCAATTTCGATCAACCTGGAAGCCGAACGGGAACTTGGAGAGCACTTGCAACGCACGCCGGGCGGGCCCGTCATAGTGACGAGCACCAACCTCGTCGGAATCCCCGACGCAGTCAGTGGATTACCCGAGGTCCGGCTGAATGACGCGCTGGGTCCGGCGATGGGCGATTGTGCCGAACAGCCGGATAACCACGATTGCGGGCGGGATGTAATTGTTGCGGTGATCAATGCTTTTCGCCAAGCACGTTTCCTGATACCGCTGCGCACTGTACACTACGACAAGGGTTGGGAACATCGGATCTCGGATGCGATCGCGAGCGCGGCCGATGCTGTCGGGGCGCAAGTCCGGGAGGAAGCGCACTTCGGGACCCGTCAGGGCGTCCCCGTGCTCGCACTGCTTGTGGTCGATCGTGGGAGCGAATCGAACGGGTCGCACGGACGAGAGGCCCAGCAACCGGGCGCGAATGAGAAGGTGAGTGGAGGTCAGCTTGGGCAGCCGCGCGCCGATCTCACGGCGGCGGAGCGCGCCGCGTTCGACGCAGGCCAGCAGCTCTTCACACAGAGACTACCCGCAGTCGGCCCATTCTACAACGGCCAGTCGTGCGGCGAGTGCCATGCCATTCCAACAGTGGGCGGGAGCGGAGATCTGGAGCACGTCGAGTACATTGCCGCCAATCCGCCCGCCCCCGACGGACGTCCGCACGGGGAGATCGTGGTGTATCGTCAGCACGCGTTGCCGGGCTGGACCGCGCCAACACCTCCTGCGAACGTCAGGCGCCGCATTGCCCCACCACTGTACGGGCTCGGCTTGATCGAGCGGATTCCCGACGCGACCATTCGTGCCGCCTGCGGGCGGGGTCACGCCGCCGGCGCCAAGGGCGAAGGGACGTTGCCGGAAAACAGCGTAGCGCGCTTTGGCGTCAAAGCGTTCCTCGGAAACATTCCGGACTTCACGGGAAGCATGCTGGACTCCGAGAGTAACGTCAGCAACCCGCTCGAGGGTGAGGGCAGCAACGACGGGGATGGTTTTGCTGACCCGGAGGTGGATTTGAAGTTCATCGAGACCCTCGCCGCGTTCGTGCGCGGCTTGGCGCCACCGGGCAGGAATGGAAACGACGCGGCGGGCGAGCGTGCGTTTCGTTCCTTCGGCTGCGCCGTGTGCCACGTGCCCGATATGCCGCCGGCAACAGATGTCTTCAGCGACTTTTGCGTGCATCGCATGGGCGATGTCCTCGCCGACGGGATCCCCGACCACGACACCAAAGGCGACGAGTTCCGTACCACGCCGCTGCAGGGCCTCCGCTTCCGCAAGCTCTACCTGCACGACGGCCGCGCCACGACCCTGGAAAGCGCGATCACCGCGCACGGCGGCGAGGCGGAGTGGGCGGTGCGTGCCTACCAGGAGGCTACCGGCGATCAGCGCGCCGCGCTGCTGCGCTTCTTGGATACGCTCTGAATGAGCTGATCGCGCCGTACGTCGTCCTTGGCGTGCTGCGGGGCCCTGGGATATGAGATCTCCGCCGTCGATGCGGTTGGAGACGCCATGCACCTACGATGACCCGACGTGCCCTCGCTGACGGCGGAGGCGCTCTCGTGCTTGCCTTCGCCATTGTTCTCGGCACGCCATGCGTCATCGGTGCGCGCGCCGCCATCTCGTATCAGGTGTTGGATGGCAACGCCGCCGGCCTGGTCGAGCTCGCGCGTCGGTGTGTCGAAGCCCATGATTGCACCTCGAACGGAGGTGAGGGTCGGCTCGGTCTCTTTCTAGAGAGTGTCATAGTCGATTCGGCTTCGGTTTCCAACGGAAGCTGGCGCTCGCCTTCG
>VBCL01000319.1 GCA_005888865.1 Betaproteobacteria bacterium
TGCGCCTTCCACAGACCGTTGGGATCCCGGATACGCATCTGCAGGATCCGGCCGTCGCCGTCGACGTCCTCGACCGTCAACCCCTCGATGGGGTCCTCGTCGTAGGGGTAGCTGCGGGTGCTGGATCGCACGTACTTCGGCTTGTCCGCAAGCGCCCATTCGGCGCCGTCGGGATTGATGCGCGGACAAATGTAAAACGCTCGCGTATCGAGCGCGCGCGTGATATCCGCGTCGTTGCCGTAACCCTCGACCAGATGCTTCAGAAAATAAACGCAGGCGACCGACGCGGCGACTTCGGTCGAGTGGATGTTGCCGTCAACCCAGAACGCGGGCCTGTCGGCAGCCTCGCCGGTCGAGCGGTTCGAAACCGTCAGGACCCAGATGTCTCTGCCTTCGTGGCTGCGGCCGATCGACTCGAGCCCGACGAGCTTCGGGTGCTCCTCAGCAAACGATCGAAGCAGATCGGTGAGTTCCTGGTAGCGATAGAAGCGGTCGAAGCGGACGCTTGGCATGAGACGGCCGGTCGCGGGCAAAGCGCGAAGTGTCGCTGCCGCCGGCGCATGCCGTCAACTTGCGCTGCGCAAAACAGATCGTGCGGGCTTGAAACGTGTGCGTTATATCCCCGCGTACCACTCGTAGCCCTGATCCTCCCAATAGCCACCCATTCCGCCCGCGATCTTGGCGAAGGTCTGCACGAGCTCGATGCGCATGACGTATTTCGCATGCTTGTAGCCGAGCTGCCGCTCAACGCGCAGGCGAATCGGCGCGCCGTTCTTGATCGGCAGCGGCGCGTCGTTGAGCTCGTAGGCGAGAAGCGTTTGCTCATGGCGCGCATCATCCATGTCGATGCTCTCGTAATACAGGGCGGTCCCGTTGGCTTCCATCGGGTCCGCGCAATAAAACGCCACGTAGCGCGCCTCGGGTTTGGGGCCCGCCGCGTCCAGCAGGGCGGAGAGTCTCGCGCCTTTCCATTTGCCGATGGCGCTCCACCCCTCGACGCAGTCGTGGCGCGTGACCTGGGTGCGGCTCGGCAGCGCGTGCAACTCAGCGAGCGACAAGCTCGCGGGCCGCTCGACCAGGCCGCCGACCTGGAGTCGATAGTCGACAAAGCCGGCAGCCGCGAGAGCCTGATACTGACGGCTGTTCGGCATCGCCGTGCCATTGCTGCGGAACTCCGGCGATCGGTCCGCGTCGCTGAATTCCTGGGCCATCGCCTTGCGCGGCAACAGCAGATGATGCGCCGCTTGACTCAGCTTTTCGCCGGCGCCGAGCACTCTGGGAAACCACTCGGTTCGCGAGAGCGCGTCGCAACCGGATAGCGCGAGCGCTCCTGCCGCACCGACACCGCGGGCGAGAAAGCGACGACGCGACGACTTAGCGTGCAGTTTCATCGGGAGCCTCCCCTGTGACTCGATAGCGCCCGGTGATCATCGACCGCAGGTGATTCCAGAAACCACTGACGATGACCTCGAAGACGTGGACGAGCACGAAGGCGACGAGCAGCCACGCCACGATGAAATGGATCGTTCGTGCCGACTGCCGCCCGCCGAAGAGATCGACCCAGCCGGGGAACAGCGAATCGAGCCGGGGGGACAAGGCGAAGCCCATCAGGATGACCAGCGGCAGGAGAATGAAGATCACTGCCAGATAGGTAAGCTTCTGCAGCACGTTGTAGCGCTTGGCCGCTTCGCCGGTGGGATGCTTGAAGCGAAGATGCTCGACGATCGAGCGGCCGATCGAGCGCAATTCCGGTCGGTCTGGAGCGAGGTCGCGGCCGAGATGGCGGCTGCCGATCGAATACGCGACGTAACACAGACCGTTGATCACGAACACCCAGGCGAAGAAGAAGTGCCAGCGCCGTGCCATCGCCAGCCAGCGGCTGTCGGGAATCGTCAGCCACGAGGGGAAGGCACGCTCGACGAGATCGCCGTCGGGTCCTTCGGACGCGCCCAGGACGCCGGTCGTCACAAAATCGTGGCCGAAAATGGTCGTGACGCCGACCGGATCGCCCTCGCCATCCTCACGCGTGCTGATCTCGAACAGCGGCGGGCGCCCCGTGTACGACGACTTGCCCCAATAGAGTGCCGGATGCGCGCTGAAGATGTTGAGCCCGCTCAGCAGCAGGATCGTAAGCGCGACGACGTTGATCCAGTGCATCAACCGCACCGGAAGCGTGTGGCGGTAATACAAATAGCTTCCGGATCGACGGGCTCCGGCCGGAGCGGGTGGCGAATCGCTCGGTGACATTACGCTTCCTTGCGACATACGGACGATAGGGCTTCGGTTCGACGGCTCAACCCTGCAGCCGACGCGGGCCGCTGACGTGTACATTGTCGCGCTCGAAGAAGCGAAGCTTACGCTCCGTTTCGCGGCTGATGCCGATTCTTGCGCTCCGGCCGATGCGTCCGGGTGGTTGGAGCGGGGCACCGAGCCACAACGGGCCCGGCGCGCACAGGTCGAGGCCATTGTGGGCGCGATCGATGGCGAGCGCTGTCGCGAGCCGGCCGGGTCCGCGAGCGAGATCGAAGCTGCGCTTGGCGTCTCGGCGAGCGCGCATGAGGTCGACACCTTCCACCGGTTCGATCGCGCGAAGCAGTACTCCGGCGCCGACGCCTGTGGTCTCGCCGCTGACGTTGAGCGCGTGCCAGCAACCGTAGATGAAATAGACGTACGCATGGCCGCGAT
>VBCL01000001.1:0-11333 GCA_005888865.1 Betaproteobacteria bacterium
TAGCCGGCGAGCGCACCGAAGATCGTGCCCACCAGAGTCGCGACGACCGCCGCCGCAAGGCCCACGAAGATCGACGTCTCCGAACCCTTGATCACTTTCTTGAGCACGTCGCGGCCCCACTTGTCGCCCCCGAAGGGGAGCGTCGGCAAGCGGGCCTCCAGAGGTGTGGCCTCGACCGCCTTGCTGCGGATGTCCGCCATCACGTCGGCCAGCGGATCGACGGTCTTGCCCTCCTCCGCCGCGCCGGGCTTGGCCGCCTGGTTGCGGATCGCCGCGAGCGCGTCGGCGAGCGGGTCCTCGATCGGAAGCTCGGTGGGCTTGTCGGACGCTTTCGGCGCTGCCGGGGCGCCTGTCACGCTCTCCGCCACCGGGGCGGCGGGCTCCGGCCCGATGAAGGTCGGTGGGGCGTAGTTCACGCCGACTTCCCTCGCCCAATCCTTGGCGATGAGCCCGGTGCCGGAGAGCACCATCTGCACCAGGAAAAGGACGACGATCGCGAGCGAGACCATCGCGACCCCGTCGGCGCGCAGTCGCCTCCACGCCAGCGCCCACAAGCCCGGAGATACAGGGTGTGGCACATCGTAGGGCATCGTCACATCGGAGGGCATCGTCGATCTCCTACTTGAGCTGCACGCGCGGATCGACCGCCTTGTACATCAGGTCGGCGAGCAGGTTGAAGACCATGGTGGCGACCGCGACGTAGACCGTGATCGCCTTGATCACCGGGAAGTCGCTGCGCTCGACGGCAAGGATGACCTCGCGCCCGATGCCCGGGATCGAAAAGAAGCGTTCGACCAGGAACGCGCCGATCAACAACCCCGGGAGCTGCGCCATCACGTGCGTGATGATCGGGATCGAGGCGTTGCGAAGCACGTGCAGCCACATGATCCGGTTCTCGGACAGACCTTTGGCGCGGCCGGTACGCACATAGTCCTGGTTGATCTCGTCGAGCACGAAGGTGCGGAACAGCCGCAGGTCCGGCGCGATGCTGACGACCAGAAGGATGAGGATCGGCAGCGACGAATACAGAAGGAGGTTCTCGCGGAAGCTGTCGCCCCATCCCTGAACCGGGAACCAGCCGAGCTTGTAGGCGAAGACGTACTGGAAGACGATGATGTAGACCAGGATCGAGATCGACAATCCAACCGTACAGGAGATCATCACGGCGCGGTCGGTGAGCGAGCCGCGCACGTAGGCCACTGCCAGAGCGAGCCCGATCGAAATCAGCGTCGAGAGGATCAGCCAGGGAATCAAAAGTGTCAGCGAAGGGCCGAGGCGCGTGGCGAGGATATGCGAGACCGTCTCATTGGTGCTCCAGCTCGCGCCGAAGTCGACGGTCAGAACCTGCTTGATGAAGATCCAGAGCTGCACGTAGTACGGCTGATCGACGCCAAGCTGCTTGCGGATGTTGGCGATCTGCTCGGCGCTGGAAATCTTGCCCGCCAGCACGTACGCGGGATCGCCGCCGACCCAATTGAACAGGATGAAGACGAGCACGATGACGCCGAGGATCGTCGGAATCATCTGCCACAGCCGTCGAATGATGTATGCGTACATCGCTCACCTCCATCGGGGCCGCGCTACCGCGACCCGGATTACCGCGCTCTTGCCAAGGCGACGTTCAGTGACCCTCGCCCGTGCCCGCGTCGCCACCGCTTCCGCCGCTTCCCGTCCGGACGTCGATGTACTGCCACTCGGAGTGCAGGATGGGATGCTTCTTGTACCCGAGCACCTGCGGCTGCACGATCTGGTTGCGGTAACGGCTGATGTCGAGCCGCCACGGGGCGTAGGTCTCGATGATCTTCGCCATCTCGTGATAGAGCTTGTCGCGCTCGGGCGACGACGCCGGGAGCCGGATGGTTTGTTCGTAGAGCTTGTCGTACTCGGGGATCGTCGCGCAGGCGTTGTTGTTCTGATGGATATTCTTGCTGTGGAGCAGCTGCATGAAGTTGTCGGCATCGGGATAGTCGGCGATCCACGAGGCCGTACGCATCATGATCTTGCATTCCTTTTCCGCCTTGATCTGATCCGGGAACCTCAGCTTCTGAACCTCCATCCTGATCCCGAGCAGGGCAAACGCCTTGGCCCAGAGCTCGTCCTGCTGTCGGCCCAGGGTATCCGGACGAGACGTGTACTTGACGACCAGGGGCTTGCCGTCGGGCAAGGTTCGGAAGCCATCGGCGCCCTTCTTGTAGCCGAAGCGGTCTAGCAACGCGTTCGCAGCGACGGGATCGTACTTGACGCTGGTCCGGTAGCTGGCATCGTGACCGACCACGCCGGGCGGGATCGGATACTGCGCTTCGACGGCCTGGCCGTTGCGCACGATCCGGATCTCTTCCTCGACGCTGAAAGCCATCGCCATCGCGCGGCGCAACGCGATCTTCTCCTTGGTGAGACCGCCGACGACCGGATCCTGCATGTTCCAGTAGTGATAGGTGATCTCCGGATCGACGAAGCGCGACAGCTTCACGCCGCGCTTGGCGAACGCCGGCTTCAGCTTATCACCGTCGAGCACGTTGGGCGCGAGCGGCGCCCCTTTTCGAAGGCGAGCAGACGTGCCTGGTCCTCCTCGATGATGCTGATCTCGACCCGGCCCACCTGGGGCATCTTCTTGCCCTTCATCTCGGCGATGAGACGCTTGTCCTCGGGATCGCTCCCAGGCTTGAAATCCCAGACGAAGCCGCGGTACCCGGGGTTCGCCTCGAGGATGATCTTCGATGCGCGCACCCAGTCCTTGAGCACGAAAGGTCCGGTGCCGACCGGATTCGACATCGCCCGGCCGGACTCGTCGGCGTATTTCTCGATCACCTCACGCGCGACCGCGGATGTCGGCTCGTGCGCCAGCACGAACGGCAGGTTGAAGTCGGTCTGCTTCAACCGGATCCGCAGCGTGTACCGATCGACCGCCTCGAGACCGGGAATCTTCTTGTCGTAGTCGAACTTCGCGCCCTTTTTCGCCGCCTCCGCGAGCTCGTCCAGGCCGACGATCTTGTCCTCCACCAGCCACGCCCACGGCGAGCGGAGCTTCGGATCGATGAGCCGCTTCAGCGTGTAGACGAAATCCTCCGCGACGAGCTCGCGCTTCTTGCCGTTGAACGCCGGATCGGGCGTGAAGTAGATGCCCTTCCGGATCTTGAGCGTGTACGTCTTGCCGTCGTCGGTGACCTGGGGCAGCGCCTCGGCCGTGAGCGGCACGAGCTTGGCCGGACGCGCCAGGTAGTCGTAGCTGAGCAGCGTCTCGAAGATCACCTGCTCGATCTGCGCTGAGTACAGGTCTTGCGCGCCCGCCGGATCGAAGCCGGTTTCCGCGGCGGGGAAGGCATGACGGATGACCTTGCCAGGATCGGCGGCGGAAAGCGGCTGCGATACGGCGACGAGCGCCAGGAGCGCGGCCGGCAAGGCAAACGAAAGATGCCTGCGAAACGACGATGCGTCCATGATGTTGGAGCGACTCCGTGCAGTTCACTGCTTGCGCAGCGACGGGTCCAGATCCATCAATTCCCACGCGTTGACCAGGATCGGATGATAGCGATAGCCCTTGACCTGCGGATAGACCAGCACGTTGCGATAGCGCGACACACCCATCTTCCACGCGCCATCGACTTCCATCTGCCGGCTCATCAGCAGGAACAAGCGATTTCGTTCCGGCGAATCCGGCATGTTCTTCATCTTGACGTACAAGGCGTCGAACGCGGCCGACTCGTAGCAGCCGTGGTTACTCTGATGACTGTTCGGGCCATAGAGGAGCTGCATGAAGTTCTCGCCGTCGGGATAGTCGGCGATCCACGCCGATCCCCACATCGCCAGCTGACACGCCTCAGCCGCCTTGATGTTGTCCGAGAACGGACTCTTGCGAGCCTGGAACCGCACCGCGATGGCGTCAAGCGATTTCTTCCACAGCTCATCGTATTCCCGACTGATCGCCTGCGGCTCCGAGGTCAGCACGATGGTCAGCGGCTGTCCGCTCGGATCGTTCCGGTAGCCGTCTGCGCCCTTCTTGTAACCGAAATAGTCGAGCAACTGATTGGCGAGCACGGGATCGTATCGAAGGAGGCTCCGATACGCCGGGTCGTAACCCACCACGCCGGCCGGGACCGGGCTTTCGTCGGGGAGCGCCTGGCTCTTGCGAATGACGTCGATCTCCTCCTGGACATTGTACGAGAGGATGAGAGCCCGGCGGAGAGCGATCTTTTCCTTGGTATAGCCGCCCAGGATCGGATCCTTCATGTTGAAGTAATAGTAGGTGATCTCGGGCTCGACGCTGCGGTCCCAGGTGATCCCGCGCGCCACTAGATCCGCAGCGAGCTTGTTGCCGGGGATGGCGATCGGCGCGAACGCTCCGAACCGATCGATATAATCGATCTCGCCGCGCTGGAAGGCCAGCCACCGCGATTGCTCCTCTTCGATCACGCTGATCTCGATGCGTCCGATCTGCGGAATACGCTTGCCTTTCATCGCTCCGACTGCCGCCTTGTCACGCGGATCGTCGGACCCCGCGAAATCCCAGATGACCTCTCGATAGTCGGGATTGGCCTCGAGCACAATCTTGGCCTTGCGGGTCCAGCTCTTGAGCACGTAGGGGCCGGTCCCGACCGGATGCGCGTTGGTATCGTCGGGGTAGGCCTCGATCACTTCTCGAGCGACGGCGGCCATCGCGGGCATCGCCATAATGTACGCGAAGTCGTAGCCCGGAGCGGTGAGACGGACACGCAGCGTATAACGGTCGACGATTTCGAGCCCGGCCACCTTGGCGTCGTAGTCGAAGCGTTTCGCCTGCGTGGCCTTGTTGGCGACGGCATCCAGGCCGATGATCTTGCCGTCGATCAGGAACCGCCACGGCGAGCGGTTGGCCGGATCGACGAATCGCTTGATCGAATACGCGTAGTCGGCCGCGATCAGCTCGCGGCGTTGGCCCTTGAACGCCGGGTCGGGCTGGAAGTAGATTCCCCGTCGTACCTTGAAGAGGTAGGTCTTGCCGCCGTCGGTGACTTCGGGCAGCGCCTCGGCAGTCTTCGCCACCAGCTTGACCGGTCGGGCGAGGTAGTCGTACGACAGCAGGCACTCGTAGACGGCCCGCATCACCTGGCTGGAATAATTGTCGGTGACCTTGGCCGGATCAAAGCCGGTCTCCGCAACCTCGAAGGCGATGCGCAGCACTTTGCTCGGATCCGCGGCGGCGACTGCCGCCGAAGCGCTCAGGAAAGCACAGGCGAGCAGCACCCTCGCCACGGTCTGCTTTCGCCATTTCGCTACGACCATCCGGCCCTCTCGAAGAACGGCGCGTAATGTACCATTTCCCGCCCTCCTTGCCCCCCGATGACCCTATCCGAGCACGCCTTGGCCGACCGGCGGTGCAGTTCCGACCTCTCCCCCTTTCTTCGATGAAACTCCGCTACTGGGACGAAGCTGCGCTCGCGCTGTCGCGGCGCGATCGCGTGCTGAAGCGTCTGATCCGCCGCTATCCCGGCATCCACCTTACTCGACGCAGCGATCCGTTCACGACGCTCGCACGAGCGATCGTCGGGCAGCAGATTTCGGTCAAGGCCGCGGATGCCATCTGGCGCCGCTTCGTAACGCTGGTGGAGGAGGCACCGCAGCCCGGCTTTCCCTCTCTCGTGCCATCGCGCGTCACCGCGCAGGCGATCGCCGCGCTGCGGGGCTGCGGACTTTCGCAGCGTAAGGCAGAGTACTTGAGCGACCTGGCCGAACATTTCATCTCGGGCCGACTCGATCCCGGGCAGTGGAAGAAACTCGACGACGAGGCACTCATCGACGCGCTGGTCGACGTGAAAGGCATCGGTCGATGGACCGCCGAAATGTTCCTGATGTTCCACGAGCTGCGGCCCGATGTGCTGCCCGTCGACGACCTCGGTCTACAGCGCGCCATCGCCGAGCACTACAACGACGGCGAGCCGCTTCCTCGCGAAGCGATGTTCGCGGTCGCCGACCTCTGGCGGCCGTGGCGCTCGGTCGCGACATGGTATTTGTGGCGCAGCCTCGACCCGATCCCCGTTGAGTATTGAACGCCGCCCGGGGTTCCCCGGACCGGGTCCGGGGGATCGCCGCCGAGCTACGTTCGCCGCCGCATGCACATAGAATAGGATCGTGCAGGACCCTGCTCCTTACGCCGGGCTGACGCCCGACGTCGTTCTAGACGCGCTCGACAGCGTCGGCGTGTCCGGCGACGGCCGCCTCCTGGCGCTCAACAGCTACGAAAACCGCGTCTACCAGGTGGCGCTGGAAGGCGAGCCTCCCTGCGTCGCCAAGTTCTACCGGCCGAACCGATGGACCGACGCGCAAATCCTCGAGGAGCACGCCTTCGTCCGCGAGCTCTCCGAGAGCGAAATACCCGTCGTCGCGCCGCTGGTGCTCGGCGGCACGACGCTTTCCACGTTCGGGGGCTATCGCTTCGCCGTCTATCCGAATTGTCGCGGCCGTGCACCCGAGCTCGAGGATCGCGCGACACGCGAGTGGCTCGGTCGTTTCATCGGGCGCATTCACGCGGTCGGCGCTCGAACGGCTTTTCGCGAGCGTCCTTCCCTCGACATCGCCAGTTTCGGCGAAGAGCCGCGCGACTGGCTTTTCGCGCACGATTTCATTCCAACGGACCTGATCGACGCGTACCGGGCCGTGATCGAGCTTGCACTCGCGAGTGTGCGCCGCTGCTTCGAACGGACCGGTGCGGTGCACACGCTGCGCCTGCACGGCGACTGCCACGTCGGCAACGTTCTTTGGCTCCCGGAGGAACTCGCTCACGGAACGTCGGCCGGCCCCCATTTCGTCGATTTCGACGACAGTCGGACCGGACCCGCGATCCACGACCTGTGGATGCTGCTTTCGGGAGACCGCGACGACATGACCAGGCAGCTCTCCGACATTCTCGACGGCTATGAAGACTTCCGCGATCTGGATCGTGGCGAGCTCTACCTGATCGAACCGCTCCGCACGCTTCGTCTGATTCACTATGCGGCGTGGCTCGCGCGACGATGGGACGATCCCGCGTTTCCTGCCGCCTTCCCGTGGTTCAACACGCAGCGCTACTGGCAGGATCGGATCCTGGAGCTTCGCGAGCAGGTCGCGGCGATGGACGAGCCGCCGCTCGACGTCTAGCCCGGGCTACTGCAGCACACCGTCGACGAGGTGCAGCGTACGGTCGGTGCGCGCCGCGAGATCCGGATCGTGGGTGACGATGATGAGGCTCGTGCCGGCGCTGCGGTTGAGCTCGAGCATGAGGTCGAAGACGTGCTCGGCCGTGTGGCGGTCGAGGTTACCGGTCGGCTCGTCCGCGAGCACGGCTGCGGGCGAGGTGACCAGCGCCCGCGCCAGCGCCACCCGTTGCCTCTCACCACCGGAGAGCTCGCCGGGACGATGCAGCATCCGTGCGGCCAGCCCGACCCGCTCGAGGAGGGCGGCGGCCTGCGCGCGTGCCTTGTCCTGTCGGTCGCGCCGGATGAACAGCGGCATCGCCACGTTGTCGAGCGCGGAGAACTCCGGCAGCAGATGATGGAATTGGTAGATGAACCCGAGCGCGCGATTGCGCACCTTGCCGCGTTCGGCCTCGCTAAGCGCCGCGAAGGCCTTCCCCTGCACCCTCACCTCGCCCGCGCTCGGCGCATCCAGCCCGCCGAGCAGATGCAGCAGCGTGCTCTTGCCGGACCCGGACGCGCCCACGACCGCCACGCGCTCGCCGGGCGCAATGGCAAGATCGACGCCGAGCAGCACCGGTACGTCGAGGGGCCCGCCACGATAGGTCTTGTGCAGGTCGCGGCACTCGAGTACGGCCGCTACTTTATTCATAGCGCAGCGCCTCCGCCGGATTGACTCGCGCCGCCCGCCAGCTCGGATAGAGGGTGGCGAGCAGCGTCAGGGCGAGGGCGATCGCCGCGACGAGGATCACGTCGGCTTGCTGCACCTGCGACGGCAGCTCGCTGATGTAGTACACGCTCTTGTCGAGAAACTGGATCCCGAGCATGCGCTCGACGAACGGCACGACCGTCTCGATGTTGAAGGCGAGCGCGAGGCCCCCGGCAACGCCGAGCAGTGTTCCCGCCGTCCCGACCAGCGCGCCCTGGATCACGAAGATCGCGAGGATGCTCGCCGGTGAGGCCCCCTGCGTGCGCAGAATGGCGATGTCGGCCTGCTTGTCGGTCACGACCATCATCTGCGCCGAGACGATATTGAACGCGGCGACAGCGACGATCAGCGTCAGAATCAGGAACATCATCCGCTTCTCGATGGCGACGGCGCGAAAGAAGTTGGCGTGGGAGAGCGTCCAATCGCGCGCCTCGGCGTCGAACGGAAGCGCCGAGAGCAGCTCGCGGGCGACGCGCGGCGCGGCAAACAGATCGTCGAGCCTGAGGCGCACGCCGCTCACCGCATCGCCGAGGCGATAGAGCTTCTGCGCGTCGGCGATATGCACGAGTGCGAGGCCGCTGTCGAACTCGAACATCCCGATCTCGAACACGCCGACGAGGCGGAAGCTCTTGACCCGCGGTAGCGTGCCGGCCGGCGTTACCGTGCCCTGCGGCGTGATCACGACGACGCTGTCGCCCAGGCGTGCGCCGAGTGCGCGCGCCAGCTCCGAGCCGAGCACGATGCCGAACTCACCCGGCCTGAGGTCGGAGAGTGTCCCCTGGCGCATATGCGCGCCGAAGTCGGCGACCGTCTGCTCGAGCTTGGGGTCCACGCCGCGAATCAGCGCCCCACGGTTGACGTCGCTCGCGGAAAGCATCGCCTGCCCGAGCACATAGGGCGCCGTGGCCTTGACGTGCGGATTGGTCTGCGCCGCACGCGCCACACTCTGCCATTCGGTGAGTGTGCCGTTGAGGCCGCGGATCTCGATGTGCGAGGCCACCGCGAGGATGCGCGTGCGCAACTCGTCCTGGAACCCGTTCATGACCGAGAGCACGACGATGAGCGCCGCAACACCCAGCGCGATGCCGAGCATCGAAACCGCCGCGATGAAGGATACGAAGCCGTTGCGGCCGGCGCGGCGGCGCGCGCGAGTGTAGCGCAGCCCAACGACAAGCTCGTAGACCATCAGCGCGAACGGAGAAAGCGCGCCGCGTCACGGAGCTGCGAAGCGCCGAGGATGGCGCCCTGGCCTTGCTGATCGTTGGTCATCCGTTGCTCACCCTGTTTCTCCCGCGCGACGCGTTTTTCCGCGCGCCAGTGTGCCATAAATAGAGCGCATTCCGCCGCGTGCTACACTCGGCGTGCGCCCGTCCGCGCTTTCCATGCACCTGACTTTGGTCGTTCCCGGCCCGCTCGACCTGCCAGCATCCGTGCTCGGTGCGGCCGATGCGCGCGCGAGTGCGTTTTCTCGCCTTCTTGCCGCGGCGGGCTCGCCGACCATCATCGACCACGATGGGTTGCTTGCCAGCAGGTGCCGACTCCTCGGCATCGCCAAACAGAGCGACTGGCCGATCGCACCGTGGCTCGCGCGCGCGGCCGGGTTCGATCCTGAAGACGCCTACTGGCTTTGCGCGGCGCCCGCGACGCTCATCGTCGGCCAGGACGACGTGCGGCTCTCGGGGCTCGTCGACGATCTCGCGCTCGAGGACGCCGAAGCGCTGCTTGCCGTGCTGAATGCTCATTTCGCCGACGACGCCGTCCGCTTCTTCGCACCGACGGCCCGGCAATGGTTCGTGCGGGTCCTGAATGCGCAGCGCCTCGAGACCCGGCCGCCGGAGGTTGCGCTTGGCGCGCCGCTGTTCGCATTCATGCCCGCAGGCGCCGACGCGGCGCGGTGGCGGCGCTGGCAAAACGAGATGCAGATGCTTCTATTCGAGCACCCCGCCAATCGCGAGCGCGAGCAGGCCAGCCGCGCCCCCGTCAACAGCGTCTGGCTGTGGGGTGGAGGCACCGTAAACCGGGAACGCGGCGCGCCCGCAGCGTCGATCTTCGCCGACGACGTGCGTATGCGCGATCTCGCGCGCGGCAGAGGCGTCGAGGTCGCCCCGGCGCCGGCGAATTTCGATGCGTTGCCGCTTTCGGGGACGGCCGCGGTCTGGCTCATGCCCATCGATCACGGCGATGCGATCGAGCGGCTTGGCGGCATCGATCGAACCTGGATGGCGCCGGTCGAGCGCGCGCTCAATGCCGGGCGGCTCTCCGAAGTCGAGCTGATCGTCGGCGGTCGCGAACGTGCGTTCCACTTCGCCGTGCGGCGATCGTCATTCGCCCGCCGCTGGCGCGCGCGGCTTTCGCCGCCGCGCCTTTCGCACCTGCTCGCCGCGAGCTTTATCGACACCGGCGTTGCGCCGGAGATGGCCATCGACCCCTTCGGCAGGGCCTAGTCCTCGTGGACATCGTCCGGCGAATCATTCCCGAATGGGCTGCGACCCTGGCCGCTGCTGGAGTCGCGCCGGTGCTTGCACGCATTTATGCCGCTCGGGGCGTGTGCTCGGCTGCCGAGCTCGAGCTCGACTTCGCGGGTTTGCCGACGTGGAGCGAGCTCAAGGGCATCGACGCCGCAGCAGCGCGGCTTGTACGGGCGATCGATCGCGGCGAGCGGGTCCTGATCGTCGCTGATTACGATGCTGACGGCGCGACGGCATGCGCTGTGGGCGTGCTGGGCTTGCGGGCGATGGGCGGCAACGTCGATTTCCTGGTGCCCAACCGTTTCGAATTCGGCTATGGGCTCACCCCGGAAATCGTCGCCCTCGCGGCAGAGCGCCAACCGGGGCTGATCATCACCGTCGACAATGGTATCGCCAGCGTCGAGGGGGTGGCTGCTGCGCGCTCGCGCGGCATCGAAGTGCTGATCACCGATCATCACCTGCCCGGCTTGCAATTGCCCGCAACCGATTTGATCGTCAATCCCAACCAACCCGGTTGCGCGTTCCCGAGCCGGCATCTCGCCGGCGTGGGCGTGATGTACTACGTGCTCATCGCGCTCCGCGCGGCGCTGCGCAAACGCGGAGACTTCCTCGGCAGACCCGAACCCAATCTGGCAGCGCTGCTGGATCTGGTCGCTTTGGGCACCGTCGCCGATGTCGTGAAGCTCGACCGCACCAACCGCATCCTCGTCGGCCAGGGCCTGCAGCGCATTCGTGCGGGACGCATGCAGCCGGGCGTGCGCGCCCTGTTCGCCGCCGCCGGCCGAGACCCCTCGCGGGCAAGCACGTACGACCTGGGTTTCGTGGTCGGACCCCGACTGAACGCAGCCGGGCGTCTGGCCGATATGTCGGTCGGCATCTCCTGCCTGCTCGCTGCGGACGAGCGTGATGCCGTGCCGTTGGCAGCAGAGCTCGATCGTCTCAACCGCGAGCGGCGGGAGGTCGAGGCCACGATGCAAAGCGAAGCTCTCGATGTCCTCGATACAACGATCG
>VBCL01000001.1:11339-29213 GCA_005888865.1 Betaproteobacteria bacterium
CGTCTACCGGCCGGAGTGGCACCAGGGGGTGGTCGGCATCGTGGCGTCACGCCTCAAGGACCGGTTCCACCGACCGACCATCGTCTTCGCGCGCGCGAGTGACGGAACGCTGCGCGGGTCCGGCCGGGCCATCTCCGGATTTCACCTGCGCGACGCACTCGATCTCGTCGCCAAACGCGCGCCGGGGACGATCGACCGCTTCGGAGGCCACGCCTTCGCGGCGGGATTGACGCTTGCGGAGGCGGCACTGCCGCGTTTTTCGGCGGAGTTCGAGCGCGTTGCGCGCGATTGGCTTTCGCCCGAGGCGTTGCTCCGCACGCTTGAAACCGATGGCGAGCTCGCCGAGGCGGAGCTCACGCTGACTCTCGCCCGAAACATCGGCGCGCAGGTCTGGGGGCAGGGTTTCCCGGCACCGCTCTTCGACGGTGAATTCGCGGTTCTGGAGCAAACGGTGGTTGGCGGCAAGCATCTGAGGCTTGCGATCTCCGGATCCGGCGCGCGCCTGAATGCAATCGTCTTTAACGAGCCCGAGATTCTGCCGGCGCGGATTCGCGCCGCGTATCGCGCCGAGGTCAATCACTTCCAAGGCCTCGAATCGCTGCAGATCGTCATCGAATCCTGGCAACCGATCTGACAGCGGGTGTAAGTGTGCGCTTACGTAAGCCAGCGCGGCGCAGCATGAAGCCCTCGGAGTCGACGCCACAGGCGCAACACGGAATATCTCGATTGGGCGGTTTTGCAACAACGTAACGTACTGTTTTTAGATGTTATTTGTATAAATGCTACACAATGGAGCGCCATCAAGATTTTCATCGAATTGCCATATTGTGCGTTGCATTCAAAACGTGCAGAATCCGCTGCGGTGCAACAGGGACGACAACCCTGACCCGTCTGAGGGGATTCGAAAGGGGACGCATGGGACTGAACGGCAACGGGGCAAACGGGCACGGTCTCAACGGTAACGGTCACGGCTCACAACGGCTTCCGGGCAAGGTTTCCATCATTACCGGCGGCGGCCAGGGCATCGGCCGGGCCACCGCGGTCAAGTTCGCGCAGGAAGGCGCCAAGGTCGCGGTCTGCGACATCAATATGACATCCGTCGCCGATACGCTCTCGGAGATTCGCGGCTTCGGCGGCGAGGCGCTCGGTTTCCAGGTCGACGTCACCGACAAGCAAAGCATCGCGCGGATGATCGAAGGCGTGATGTTTGCCTGGCAGCGCATCGACACCCTGGTCAACAACGCGGGCATCGTGCAAGACGCCCGACTCTCCAAGATGACCGACGATCAGTTCGAGCGCGTGATCGACGTCAATCTCAAGGGCGTCTACAACTGCACCAAGGCCGTGGTCGACATCATGTTGCAGCAGAATTCGGGCTGCATCCTGAATGCGTCCTCGATCGTGGGGCTCTACGGGAATTTCGGGCAGACCAACTATGCCGCGACCAAGTTCGGCGTCATCGGCATGGTCAAGACTTGGGCGCGCGAGCTCGGCAGCAAGGGCATTCGTGCCAATGCGATCTGCCCGGGATTCATCGCGACGCCGATCCTCGATTCGATGCCGGAGAAAGTCCTGAGGTCGATCGAGGAAAAGGTGCCGATGGGACGCCTCGGACGGCCCGAGGAGATCGCCAACACCTACGCCTGGCTCGCTTCCGACGAAGCGAGCTACATCAACGGCGCGGTAATAGAGGTCTCCGGCGGCGTCACGCTTTGACGCGGGTGTCCAAGAGCGGCCCGCCAAAGGCGGCGTCGCGATTGGAAACAGCCGCGTCATCCCCGCGAAAGCGGGGATCCAGTGTCGTTTCTGGCGCAGCGGCTTGAGCCGCGTGCGGCCTCGCGGTAGCATTGGCGGCCCGATGCGCCGCTGCTCTTCACTTTTCGTGTTGGTCCTCGTCTCGGCGTTCAGCGCCGGGTCGGTGCACGCGCTGGACAAGGTCGATCCTTACATCTGCCCCACCCAGACCCAGGGCAGCGGCATCGATTGCTTCCTCGAGGCGGTGCCGCAGACCTACACGATGTGCCGCCATATCAAGAGCATCGAGATCATCGAATTCGGCCTCGCCGGAGCGCAGGAAGGTGTCAACGGCGCCAAAACCGAGTACTGCATCGACAAGCACAAGATCCTCATCGTCCGGCCGTATCAGGCTGCGTTGCGCGAAGCGGCGCGCAGCAAGGAAGAGGTCCAGGGCGTCCGGCAGCTCTACGACGCGTGGCTCGACAGCCTGGCGAAGCTCACGCCGGGAGCCGACGAGACCGATGAGGGTTATAAGCAGCGCGTGGTGCGCCCCTACGCCGATTTCAACGAGCGGATCAAAGCCATCCGCGCCCTGGCCGACGTGCCTGCCAAGGCTGCGCCGGCAGCCAAAAAAGCGCCCGCTTCCAAGGGCAAGAAGACGAGCCCCTGAGCAACGCAACGCTTCGAGCGCCGCCGGAGGGCGGCGGCGGGGCAGGCGAGACCCGCGGCAGCGTCAGCGTGCCGATCGACCTCGCCCGGGTATTCGGCCCGGACGGTCCGCTCGCACGCGAGCTTCCCGCGTACCGGTTGAGGGCCGAACAACTGGCGATGGCCGAAGCGGTCGCCGGCGCGATTGGCGAAGGTGGTCAGCTCGTCGCCGAAGCCGGCACCGGAACCGGCAAGACCTTCGCGTATCTGGTCCCTGCGCTGCTCTCGGGCGGCAAGGTCATCGTGTCGACTGGGACGAAGACGCTTCAGGACCAGCTTTTCAGCCGTGACCTGCCCCTGGTCCGCGACGCGCTCAAGGTCCCGGTCACCGTCGCATTGCTCAAGGGCCGGTCGAATTATGTCTGCCACTATCATCTCGAGCGCTCCCGGCTGCAGGACAGCTTCGCGTCGCGCGCCGACGTTCGTTATCTCAAGCGAATCGAGTCCTTCGCCCGCAACTCCGAAAGCGGAGACAAGGCCGAGCTCGCCGACGTGCCCGACAATGCCGGCATCTGGAGCCAGGTGACATCGACCCGCGAGAATTGCCTCGGTGGCGAATGCCCGAACTACGCAGAGTGCTTCGTCATGAAGGCACGCAGGGATGCGCTCGCCGCGGACGTCGTCGTGATCAATCACCATCTGTTCTTCGCCGACGTCGTGCTCAAGGACGAGGGTCTCGCCGATTTGCTGCCCCGGTGCAACACGGTGATCCTCGACGAGGCGCACCAGCTACCCGACACCGCCACGCTGTTCTTCGGTGAAGAGGTCACTGCGGGCCAACTGGGAGAGCTCGCGCGCGACGCCGAGGTCGAGGGCCTCAGGTCCGCGCGCGACTACGCACCGCTGCCGGACGCAGCGCAGGCCCTTGCGCAGGTGTTGCGTCGGGTGAAGCTCGCCACCGGAAACACGCCGGGGAAACAGCCGCAAGCCGAAGCGCTGCGGCGACCCGATCTTGTCGCCGCGCTCGACGCGCTCGCCTCCGCGCTCGATGCGCTCTCCGCAGAGCTCGGACGCCAGGCGGAGCGAAGCGACGAGCTCGCGCACTGCGCGCAGCGTGCCACCGAGGCCGCGGGCAGGCTTTCGCGCTGGCGCGAGCACGACGATCCGGAGTGGATTCGCTGGCTCGATGTCACGCCGAACGGCTGGCAGCTTCACGCCTCACCGCTTTCGGTCGCGGGGATCTTCGCGCGGCAGATCGCCGACAGCGCGCGCTCGTGGATCTTCACATCCGCCACATTGGCGGTCAAAGGCGATTTCACGCTGTACCGACGCGAGCTCGGGCTCAGCGACGCCTCGACCGGCTACTGGGACAGCCCGTTCGATTACGCCCATCAGGCGCTGCTCTATCTGCCGCGCGAGCTGCCGCCACCAAACAGCTTCGAGCACACCGACGCGGTCGTCGCGGCGGCGCTGCCGGTGCTCAAGGCGAGCCGCGGTCGGGCCTTTCTGCTGTTCACGACGCTGCGCGCGCTCGGCCGCGCCCGCGAGACGCTCGCCGCGGCGCTCGCGCGCAACGGTCTCGACTACCCGCTGCTGGTGCAGGGCGAAGGTTCGAGGAGCGAATTGCTCTCGCGCTTCCGCGTGCTCGGCAACGCCGTGCTGCTCGGCAGCCAGAGCTTCTGGGAGGGTGTGGACGTGCAGGGCGAGGCGCTCTCAGTCGTCGTGATCGACAAGCTGCCATTCGCGCCGCCGGACGATCCGCTGCTCGCTGCGCGCCTGGCGCAGATCGAGCGCGAGGGCGGGAACCCGTTCCTCGATTACCAGTTGCCGCAGGCTGCGATCAGCCTCAAGCAGGGCGCGGGCCGGCTGATCCGCTCCGAAACCGATCGCGGTGTGCTGATGATCTGTGACCGCCGCGTCATGGACAAGGCGTACGGTCGAAAGATCCTGGACGCGCTGCCGCCCATGCGGCGAACGCGGGAGCTCGCCGACGTTCTCGAATTCTTCCGCAAGCGGAGCCCGGGCTGAGGCTGCGCGCTCAACTCGCGCCGCCGCGACCTCCTTGGACGCGCAGCCCGCGATCGCTGTCTTGCGCGTCGGCCGCTAGCGGCGACTCGCGGACGCTCGACCCCCACGCGCTACGCGCGCGGGTCCCCTCTCGCTGCTCGCGCCGCTACCAGAATTTCCACCATGGCTTTTCGGTCGTGGGGTCTGCGGGTGGCAGCGGGGCGTCCTCCTTCGACCAGAATTTCCACCACGGCTTCGCGCTCGCGGAGTAGTACTTGCCGTCGGGGAAGGTTTCCTTCAGCACACGCTGCGCGTCATCGCGAAGCTGCGTCATTCCCAGCCTGTCGTAGCTCCTGACCAGGAGAATCAGCGCGTCCTCGTTCGCAGGTGTCTGCGGGTAGTTGGTGAGTGACGCCTGAGCGCGGTTCGCCGCCGCGACGTACGCGCCGCGCCGGTAATAGTAATCCGCGACGTGCACTTCGTAGCTCGACAGCGCGTTGGTGAGATAGCGCATTCGGATTACGGAGTCGGCCGCATACTTGCTGTTGGGAAACAGCGTGACCAGCTCCTTGAACGCGCCGAACGATTCCTTGGTCATCTTCGGATCGCGCTCGGAGAGATCCTGCTCGACGATGTAGCCGAACAACCCCTGGTCTTCGCGGAAGTTGACCAAGCCCTTCAGATAGTACGCGTAGTCGACGTTCGGGTGGTTGGGGTAGGTGCGGATGAAGCGATCGCAGGCAGAGACGGCAGCCGCGGTTTCGCCGGCGCGGTAATTCGCGTAGGCGCCTTCGAGGATCGCTTGCTGCGCGTAGCGTCCGTACGGAAAACGACCCTCGAGCGTGTCGAACAGCTTGATCGCCCGCGTATAATTGCCGGTCGTCAACATGGTGTGCGCTTCCTGGTACAGGTGCTCGGCTGTCCAGTTGGCTGTCTCGTCCTTGACTTCGGGCAACAGATCGCAGGCGACGGCGCCCGCCGCGAGCGCGATCACGACGACGATCCGAACCCACAGCAGCGACATTCTCCACATTGTTGCGACTCCGGTGGCAGCCGCGAATTATAACCCAGCCCTCCCAGTGTCCAACCCGCCGCGCGAGCTCACGATCCCTGCGGAACTCGCGGGGTTGCGCCTCGACCAGGCGCTCGCGCGACTGCTGCCGGAGCACTCGCGCAGCCGGATCCGGACCTGGATCGACGCGGGTCGCGTCACGGTCGCCGGCGAAGCGGTCGCGGCGAAGCAGAAGCTCTTCGGAGGCGAGCGCGTCGCGATCGTGCCGCTGCCCGATCCACGTTCGAGCGCGATCGCCGCACAACCGTTGCCGCTCTCGATCGTGCACGAGGACTCGGCGTTGATCGTCGTCGACAAGCCTGCCGGCCTCGTCGTCCATCCTGGGAGCGGCCACTGGGACGGAACGCTCGCCAACGCGCTGCTGCATCACTGTCCGCAACTCGCGTCGGTCGCCCGCGCCGGCATTGTTCATCGGCTCGACAAGGACACGAGCGGGCTCCTCGTCGTGGCCAAGACACCCACGGCGCAGACCGATCTCGTGCGTCAACTCCAGGCGCGCACGGTGCGCCGCGAGTACCTTGCGCTCGCGCAAGGCGTCGTGGCGCGCGGAGGCAGCATCGATGCGCCGATCGCGCGACATCCGCTCAAGCGGACATCGATGGCGGTCGTCGCCTCCGGCAAACGTGCCGTGACGCATTTCGAAGTGCGCGAGCGCTTTGCAGCCTGCACGCTGCTCGCGTGCCGACTCGAGACCGGACGTACCCACCAGATCCGAGTGCATCTGGCTTCGCTGCGTCATCCACTGGTGGGGGACCCGGCGTACGGTCGGCGCAGCAGCATCGCGTTCCATCGTCAGGCCCTGCACGCGTGGCGGCTCGGCCTGACCCACCCCGCGACGCAGCAGCACGTCCACTGGGAATCGCCGTTGCCTGCCGATTTCGCTTCGCTGCTCGAGGCTCTGCGGCGGGCCCGATGACGACGCCGGCTGCCGATCCGCTCGCCGCGCGCCTCGCCGCGGCAGGGCTCGACTGGATCGTTCCGGACTGGCCCGCCCCACGCCGCGTGCGCGCGCTGTCGACCACCCGCGCCTCGACCACGGAGAACGGATTCGCTTCGTCCAGCGAGTCGTCGGGCGGCGATGCCGCGCGGATCGCGTTGCAGCGTTGGTTGCCCACGGATCCGATCTGGCTCGACCAGGTGCACGGAACGACGATTTGCGACGCCGATGCGCTCCGCGCGCGATCGCCACGCCCGCGGGCCGACGGCGCGCTCACCCGCCAGATCGATACGGTGTGCGCCGTCCAGACCGCGGATTGCCTGCCGGTGCTATTCACCGACCGCGAAGGAAGCGTGGTGGCTGCCGCACACGCGGGCTGGAGAGGACTTGCCTCCGGCGTGCTGGAAGGCGCGCTCGCGGCCATGCTTGCCGATCCCGCGGACGTTCTTGTCTGGATGGGCCCCGCGATCGGCCCACGAGTCTACGAAGTCGGCGCCGACGTGCTCGAAGCGCATTGCGGCGCTGATCCGGGCGCCGCCGCGTGCTTCGCCGCGCAACGCCCCGGCAAGTGGCTCGCCGATCTCTACGCGCTGGCGCGGCGAAGGCTCACGCGTGCGGGCGTGGGCACGATCCATGGCGGAGGTCGCTGCACGTTCAGCGAACGCGCGCTCTTTCACTCGTATCGGCGCGACGGCTCCGCGGCAGGCCGCATGTGGACACTGATCTGGATCGCAGCGAGCTGACCGGGCCGCGGCCGGCGTTGCAACTCAGTTTCATCTATAATTCGCGACGGCTCTCGCCTCCCCATGCCGACACTCGCTGCGATCATCCTCGGATGCCTTGCCGGCGGTACGCTGGCTCTGCTGCTCGCTGCAGGAACGCTTGCCGCGGGCGCACGGTGGATCGGCTGGCTGGTGAGTTTCGCGGTCGGCGCATTGCTCGGAGCGGTGTTTCTCGACTTGCTGCCGGAGGCGCTTCAGCACGGCAGCGTCGACCGCGTCATGACCACGATGCTCGTGGGGCTCCTCGCCTTTTTCCTGCTCGAGAAGTTCGTGCTCTGGCGCCACGCCCACGATGCGCCGTTCGATGAATCGGATGTACCCACCCATCATCACGATGGTGCCGAATTCGTCGGCAGGCCCGGGCTCATGATCGTGATCGGAAACTCGGTGCACAACCTCTGTGATGGCATCGCGATCGCGGCGAGCTTCATCGCCGACTACAAGCTCGGCGTCGCCACGACGCTCGCGATCGTCTCGCATGCGGTTCCTCAGCAGGTCGGCGACTTCGCGGTCCTGCGGCACACCGGTTACGGGCCGCGGCGCGCGTTTTCGATGAATGCGCTCACCGCCGCCGCGACGCTCGTGGGCGGATTGGTCGGCTACGCCGCGCTCGCCAGCATGCAGCAGGTTCTGCCGACGGTGCTCGCGCTTGCCGCCGCCAGCCTTCTCTACGTCGCAGTGGCGGACCTGATTCCGGGATTGCACCGCCACGTGGCGCCGGAACATACGGTGCAGCAGGTGGCGCTCATCGGCGGCGGCATCGCGACGGTGGCCATTCTCGGGTTCCTGCTCGAGCCGTAGATCCGCTGTGGCGTCGCGCGGGAAGGCATTGCCGCGCGTTTGTGCCGCGGGCGAGGAGCCGCTACACTCGAAGCGCCGCTTGGGCGCACCCAATGATGAAAGCGCACGATCCTGCACACGATTGGTCAGAGCTCGTCGAACAATGGCAGGCGCTCGGCCGGCAATGGACAAGCTGGTGGTTGAGCGGCGAAGCGACCGCGGCGGTCGCGACGCAGTCACCGCTCGAAGCCGGTAACGCAGCGCTGGCGTTGCTGGCGCCCGCCGAGGCGTGGATCGATCCGGCGGCGGCTGCCGAGCTCACCGAGCGCTACAACCGCCGCTTCGAATCGCTTTGGGAACGCGCCATCGCTCGTAGCACGGGCATCCCCGCGGAAGCGAACGAGGCGCCCGTTGAAGCTCGCGATCGTCGTTTCGGGGCCGGTGAATGGCGCGAGGAACCGTTTTTCGCCTGGCTCAAGGACGCCTACCTGCTCTATGCGGAGTACGTGCGCGAGCTGGCCGAGCTCACACAGTGCGATGCTGCCACCAAGCGGCGGATTCGTTTTCTCGCGCGACAATACTCGGATGCGATCGCCCCGTCGAATTTTCTGGCGACCAACCCCGAAGCGCTCCGACGCGCCATCGAATCAGGCGGAGCAAGCGTAGCGCACGGGCTCGCGAATCTGATCGGCGACGCGCAACGCGGCCGCATCACCATGACCGACGAGTCCGCGTTCGAGGTCGGCCGCAACCTCGCGGTGACGCCTGGAAGCGTGGTGTTTCGCAACGACTTGATCGAGCTGATTCAGTACTCGGCGACGACCGCCGAGGTCTACAAGCGGCCGCTGCTCATCGTTCCGCCATGCATCAACAAGTATTACATCCTCGATCTCCGGCCGGAAAACTCGTTCGTTCGCCACGCGGTCGCAGCGGGACACACGGTGTTCATGATCTCGTGGCGCAACATTCCTTCGGCTCTTGGGCAGCTGACCTGGGATGACTACCTCGAGCAGGGCGTGTTCACGGCCATCGAGGCTGCCAGGGAAATCTCCGGAAGCCGGAACATCAATGCCCTGGGCTTCTGCGTGGGAGGGACGCTCCTCGCGTGCGCGCTGGCGGTGCTCGCCGCGCGGCGCGATCCGGCCGCCACCAGCGCCACGCTGCTTACCGCCATGCTCGACTATTCCGATCCCGGCGATATCGGCGTCTACGTGTCGCGCGAATCGCTCGAGGTGCGCGAGCCGATGCTGCTCTCCGGCGGTCGCGTCCACGGGAGCGAGCTCACCAGCGCGTTCGCAAGCCTGCGGCCCAACGAGCTGGTCTGGAACTACGTCGTGAACAACTACCTTAAAGGCAGGACACCGCCGGCGTTCGACTTGCTCTACTGGAACAGCGACTCGGCCAACCTGCCCGGGCCCATGTACGATTACTACCTGCGCAACATGTATCTCGACAATCGCCTGCGCGAACCCGGCGCGCTCACGATGTGCGGCGAAGCCGTCGACCTCTCGCGCATCGCCATGCCGACCTACGTCTATGCCTCGCGCGACGATCACATCGTCCCCTGGCGCACGGCGTATCGAACGATCGAGTTGCTCGGCGGCGACGTCGCCTTCGTGCTCGGTGCCTCGGGGCATATCGCCGGTGTCGTCAACCCCCCGGGCAAGGAAAGGCGCAATTATTGGACCAACGAGCTCTCGACCGACGACCCGAACGACTGGCTCGCACGCGCGCAGTCGCACCCCGGGTCCTGGTGGCCGCACTGGGCGGCGTGGCTCGCCGAGCAGAGCGGCGCGCGCCATCCGGCGCCGCGACGCCTGGGGAGCGCGCGGCATCGCCCGCTGGCGCCTGCGCCGGGCACTTATGTCCGCGAGCGGGTGTCGTAGGACAGGAGCACCCGATTTTGCCGTGTCGTTGACATGCGCTAACATCGACCCCACTTCCCGAATTCGGGTGCCCTGATTCGCAGGCACCCATGCCTCGATCCTCGACGGAGAATCCATATGACCGATATCGTCATCGCCGGTGCGGTGCGCACCGCGATCGGCAAGTTTGGCGGCTCGCTCGCCAAGACCCCCGCGCCGGAGCTCGGCGCCACCGCGATCCGGGCCCTGCTCGCCCGCGCTCGTCTCAAGCCCGAACAGATCTCCGAAGTGATCCTGGGTCAGGTGCTCACGGCCGCCAGCGGACAGAACCCGGCCCGCCAGGCGTCGATCAAAGCCGGTCTTCCGTCGTCGATTCCGGCGATGACGATCAACAAGGTGTGCGGGTCGGGGCTGAAGGCAGTGATGCTCGCCGCGCAGGCAGTGGCCCTGGGTGACGCGGACATCGTTGTCGCGGGGGGCCAGGAGAACATGAGCGCGGCACCGCACGTGCTGCTCGGCTCGCGCGACGGGTTCCGGATGGGTGACGCAAAGCTCGTCGACAGCATGATCGTCGACGGACTGTGGGACGTCTACAACCAGTATCACATGGGCGTCACGGCGGAGAACGTCGCCAGGCAATACGACATCTCGCGCGCGCAGCAGGACGAGTTTGCGGTGGCGAGCCAGAACAAGGCCGAGGCGGCGCAGAAGGCGGGCAGGTTCGCCGACGAGATCGTCCCGGTGATGATCCCGCAGCGCAAGGGCGATCCGATCGCTTTCGCTGCCGACGAGTTCATCAAGCCCGGAACGACCCTCGAATCGGTGACGGGCCTCAAGCCCGCATTCGCCAAGGACGGGACGGTCACCGC
Source organism: Betaproteobacteria bacterium (assembly GCA_005888865.1). GTDB lineage: Bacteria > Pseudomonadota > Gammaproteobacteria > Burkholderiales > Casimicrobiaceae > PALSA-1003. The sequence continues at coordinate 22,037 of VBCL01000001.1, forward strand.
GGCGAATGCCTCGGGCATCAACGACGGCGGTGCGGCGGTGCTGGTGATGAGCGCGGCGAGAGCGCGCGAGTTGGACCTCCGGCCGCTGGCGAAGATCAAGGCATTCGCCTCCTCGGGGGTCGATCCTGCGATCATGGGCATGGGGCCGGTGTCAGCTTCGCGCCGGTGCCTCGAAAAAGCCGGCTGGAAGCCCGCCGAGCTGGACTTGATGGAGATCAACGAGGCGTTCGCCGCGCAGGCCTGCGCGGTGAACAAGGAAATGGGTTGGGACACGAGCAGGATCAACGTCAACGGGGGCGCGATCGCGCTCGGCCACCCTATCGGCGCATCGGGATGCCGCGTGCTGGTCACGCTCCTTTACGAAATGGCTCGGCGAGACGCGAGAAAGGGACTCGCATCGCTGTGCATCGGCGGCGGCATGGGCGTGGCGCTGGCGGTCGAGCGTTAGGAACCCATGCGCCGGCGTACATCGACATCAAGGAGGAAGACAAAATGGCGGAGAACAAGCACCGCGTAGCGCTGGTGACCGGCGGCATGGGTGGGCTGGGGGAAGCGATCTGCCTGAAGCTCGCGGCGCTGGGCTATACGGTGGTGACGACGCACTCGCCGGGCAATACCAAGGCGCAGGAATGGCTCGACGGAATGAGAAAAGAGGGGCGTGACTTCCACGCGTATCCCTGCGATGTCGTCGACTGGGATTCCTGCATCGCTTGTGTCGCGAACGTCGTCAAGGACGTCGGGCCGGTCGATGTGCTGGTGAACAATGCCGGCATCACGCGCGACATGACGTTCAAGCGGATGGACAAGGCCAACTGGGATGCGGTGATCAGGACCAACCTCGATTCCTGTTTCAACATGACCAAGCAGGTCTGCGACGGGATGGTCGAGCGTGGTTGGGGCCGCGTCATCAACATCTCGTCGGTCAACGGGCAGAAAGGCGCGTTCGGGCAGGTCAACTACTCGGCCGCAAAGGCCGGCATGCACGGGTTCACCAAGGCGCTCGCCCTCGAAGTCGCAAAGAAGGGCGTCACCGTCAACACGATCTCCCCGGGCTACATCGGGACCAAGATGGTGATGGCGATTCCGCAGGAAGTTCTCGATAGCAAGATCATTCCGCAAATCCCGACGGGGCGGCTCGGCAAGCCGGATGAGATCGCAGGTCTGGTTGCCTACCTCGCGTCCGACGAGGCGGCGTTCGTCACCGGCGCCAACATCGCGATCAACGGCGGCCAGCACATGTTCTGATCGCACCAACAGGCACGCGCGGGGGGCGCGTGGCCACGCGGACGGCGGCGGAGCGTAGGTCGACCAACGTCTTCAGAACCGCTGACGCAGCTTGAGGAGGAAGTCATGGCTTCGCTGCTGCAGCCCCCAGCCCCGGTCTTCACCGGTGCATCCAGCACCGTGCCCGAACCGCTCCTGTCGAGCGAGGGGCGGGAATGGAACGGCATCGTGGTCGAGCACTACCGTATCCGCGACGTCGATTTCGTCAAGCAGGACGCCGCACACACCGTCGCGGTGTTCCTGCGCGGCCCCGTCAATCTCGTGCAGCAGCGCTCCGGGCGCGTCTACCAGCGCACCCTGCATGCGGGGGACGTCATCATCGCTCCCGCCGGCGAGCCGAGGGCGTTGCGGCACAAGGAGGAAACCGAGCTCGTCAAGCTGCGCCTCACGCCATCGTTCGTTGCGGGAATCATCGAGAATCCGGTTGCGAACGGCTCGGGACCGGTCGAGCTTCTGGACATCTTCGGCGCGCGCGATGCCCGCATCGAAGATATTGCCCGAAGGCTCGTCGGCGAGATCAAAGCCGACGCGCTGGCCGGCCGACTCTACGCCGAGTCGCTCGCTACCGAGCTCGCAGTCCATTTGCTGCGTCACTACTCGACGGCAAGCAAGCCCACTAACGGCGCGTCGAGGATGCTGCCCCGATACAAGCTGCAACGTGTCACCGACTACATCAATGACAATCTGCGCGAGGATCTGACGCTGAGCAAGATCTCCGCGGTTCTGTCCATGAGCCCCTATCATTTCGCCCACGCGTTCAGGCAAACCACGGGGCTCGCGCCGCATCGCTATGTGATCCAGCGCCGGATCGAGCGCGCCAGGTTCCTGCTTCGCGAGACCTATCTCTCGATCACCGAGATTGCGCACCAGGTCGGCTACGCCAACCAGAGCAATTTCTCAGTCGTCTTTCATCAGTTCACCGGACAGACGCCGCGAGGTTTCCGCAACAACGCGTAGTACGCCGGCGCACGGCGCTTCGTCCCCGACTTCCGCGAGCGCATTCGACCTCGTCGCGGTAACGAGATAGCCGTCCAAGCTTGTAATTCTTACAAGCAGGCTTGCGGCTGAAATATTTTGTGCGAATCGATTCGCAAGTCTCGCAACATTCCAACAATAAAACGAAAGCGCCTCGTTACGCGCCTCGACTAAATTTGCGCCGTGCCCGTGCATATTCCGTATGTTGTGCACGGTATACCACGATGACTCAAACAGAGGCTTCCGCCGCGCACAGGATTGCGTACCGGATGCTCCGAGCAAACATTCGTTGGTCGCCAGGAGGAGAACTGTAATGAGGCAACAACAGCGCAAGACAAGATGTGCGGCACGGCCATTGACGTTGGCCCTCGCCGCGCTCGGCATCGCTGCGATCAGCGCGGGAGCGATCGCCGACCGGCCCAACGCCATCGTGAAGGAGAGCCGCAACATGAACTGGCTCGGCCACAACGATCTGCAAGGCCGAACAGCGTATCAGCCGACGCTGCAGACCTACCCGAACGGAAAGGTCTACGCGTTTGTCGGCCATTTCGCAGGCACGATGTTCAATCCGATCACGGGTGTCAACGAGACTAACGGAACGTCCATTGTCGATGTCACTCAGCCAACGGCGCCCAAGTATGTGAAGCACATTCCAGGCGCGGGCTCGCAAATGGTCCGCGTTTGCAACGGCACGACGGGTGTGCTGGGCACGACCGGTCAGGTGTACATGCTGCGTAATAATGGAAGCGGCGGGGGCAACGGAAAGCAGGAAGTATGGAACGTTACCGACCCGACCAGCCCCGTCCTGCTATCGACCCCGGTCACCAACACGACCGCCACGCACAAGAGCTACTGGGAATGCGACACGGGTGTTGCGTACATTGTCGCGGGGCAAAATCCACTTACCGGTTCGGCGACGCCGGACGGATGGTTCGCGACGGGCTCCGATCAGCATATCAAGGTTTTCGACCTGATCGATCCGGCGCATCCGGTATACATACGCGACTACGGCCTGGTCGGTCAGAATCATCCCCCACCCAACCCGTCGGCACCCTCCGGGATACATGGTCCGATCTCGGTGACTACGCTCTTCGGGACCGTGCACAATCGCGTGTACGGCGCGTATGGCGTCGGCGCGAACGGAAATATCCAGGTCGTCGATCGGCAGAAGCTCCTGCCCGCGTTGTCGAACGGCCGTGGTGGCGCATGGTGTCCCGGTTGGGCCCCCAACGGCCTGCTGAATGGCTGTCCCAGCGAGGACGGCCAGCATCCAACCGACGCACAGGTCGCTGCCGCGCAGATCGGGCTCATGACGATGTCGCCGAACGAGGGTGGACACACCTCCTGGCCGATCTACGGCATCCCGCTGCAGGACTTCCAGGGCTTCACGAGCAACACCACTCGCGACATCCTGGCGATTACCTCGGAGGAAACCGGCAACAAATGCGCCGGATCACCGCACTTCACCTATCTCGCGGATATCACGTCGACGGTCGCCGCCGGCGCAGCGACAGGCGCAAGCGCCGAGAAGCACCCGATGGTGATCTCCACCATCACCGTGGGGCAGAGCCAGGGCAATCCTGACTTCTGCACGCGCGGCACGCGCTTCGGCGTGCATTCGACCAGCGAGGCCTTTTATGAGCCGTACTACGGCAAGCTGTTGATCACCGCCTGGTTCGATGCCGGCGTCCGCGTCCACGACATTCGCGATCCGTTCCATCCGCAGGAGGTGGCGTACTTCATCCCGCCGCTGAACGCGAATATCCAACCAACGACCGTCGGTGGCGTCAATTACTTCGACGTGTCGACCGACAACGCGGAAACCGACGACCATGGCCTCATCTACATCGTCGATCGCGTCGGCGGCGGGTTGGACATCCTGCAGCTCAACGGATGCGCCAAGCAGATCGTCGATAGCAACGGGAGTTGCAATGGGAACGGCAATTGACTCGAGGTGTATCCGCAGTCGCGGATGTCGAGTTCGCACGTGACCAATCGTCCGGACCGGTGCAATGCGTGCCGGTCCGGCGTTCCTCTTCGGGGGTCCTTATGCGCAAACCCATCCTCCTGATAATCGGGAGCCTCGCCACGAGCGTGTCCGCGCTTGTCATGGGGAGCGAGATCACCATCGTCTCGCTGGGCGTCCTGAACCAGCCGGCATTGGCGAAGGCGTACTACGCGCCGTTCCGCGATGCCACCGCGACCAAGATCGCGGCTTTCACCTACGACGACCTGAGCTTCGTCCGCGATATGGTTGCCGCCTGGAAGCCGACGTGGGACGTAGTCGAAGTCGCCGCGTCCGACCTGGTGCGCGGCTGCGAAGACGGGCTGTTCGAGAAGCTCGACTACAGCAGGATCGGCAGCAAGGGCAGTTTCGTCGCCGGTTCAGCCGGCGATTGCGGCATCGGTATGTCGGTCTCGTCCATGGTGCTCGCCTACGATCCTGCGAAAGTCAAAGACGCTCCCAGCTCCTGGGCAGACTTCTGGAACCTCGAGAAATACCCGGGTCCGAGGGCGCTACGCAGGAGCGCTCGGTACACGCTGGAAATCGCCTTGCTCGCCGACGGCGTCGCTCCGCGCGACGTCTACAAGATGCTAGCCACGCGAGCGGGTGTCGATCGAGCCTTCAGGAAGCTCGACCGGATCAAGGCTGAAGTCCGATGGTGGCAGGCGCCGTCGCAACCATCCGTGTGGCTCGCTCTCGGCGATGTGGCAATGAGTTCTTCGGAAGCCTTCTGGATCGATTCCGCGCGAGCGCACGGAAAGGAGCTCGAGATCGTGTGGAACGGCAATCTCTACGAGGTCAACAGCTGGGCGATCCCGAAGCATGCACCTCATGTGGCCGACGCATACCGGTTCATCGCCTTCGCGAGCAAGGCCGAGAATCAGAAGGTGTTCGCCGAGAGCATCGCCTACGGTCCGACGAACAGCGGGACCGTCGGCCTGCTCGACGCCACGCTCGCCGGCACGCTGCCTGCCGGAGACAACCTCAAGGCTGCCTTCGCGATCGATGAATCGTTCTGGGCGCAGCGAGGCAAGGCGCTCGAAGAACGCTTCGAGAAGTGGGCGCCTCCGATCAGGAGGCAGCAGGACGAGGAGGACGACGAGGATTACACGCCATGAGTAAGAGACGACAACGCTTTGCGACACACGCCGCGCGTGGCTGGATCGATTGACCAGGTACCTGATTGTAGCCGCGGCGAGGGCGACGGACCCGAGCTCGGCGGTTACATCGAAAGAGGAGATACGGAAATGAAACGCACACGCGTACATGGCGTGATCGCCTTGGCGTTCGGTTGCCTGCTTTGCCAGTCGACCCTCGCTGCGCCCCCCGCGTCGGCGGACCTGGTCAAGGCGCGCCAGCTGTTCTTCGGCATCGAGAACGTCAACGCCACGACCGGCGAGGTGAACAATCAGAAGGTCATCTTTTCCTGGATCACCAACGCATCGTACGCCGCGTCTCTCAAAGGCCGCGTCGTCCTGCTCGACACCTACGTCCATCGCGCCGAGACTGTGCCGGGCAGAACGCCTTTCGTGGTCGAGGATCTGGTGAGCCTGCGTCCCGAGGCGATATTGCTCGGGCATGGGCACTTCGATCACGCCGACAATGCCGCGTTCATCGCCGGCAATCTGGGAATACCGATCTACGCGTCGGCGGAGACCTGCGTCGCGATGCAGGTCGATGCGACGAACCTTTTCGCTGCAGGCAGGATTCCGGTGTCGAAGGTCGACTGTCACGACGTGACCTCGACCGGGTCGACTCCGGGCGCGGAAATCGTAACCATCCCGCAGCTCGAGCCGGTCGCATGCATTACCGCGTTCCGGCACCTGCATTCGGCGAGAGTCGCCGCGGATCCGAACATTCCCATTTTCCCGGTGCTGAACATCGCGGATTTGCGTGATCCGCAGATGTATCCGCCGGGTCTGCCGCTGGCGTACCCGAGCAGCGGAAGCGGCGGGCCGGGCGGGCCGGTCAGCATCTTCTATCAGTTCGTCATGCGCGGCGACAATCGCTTCACCGTCGTCTGGCACAACACGACCGGCGCACTCCCCGAGGGATGCGCGATCGACCGCTGCTGGAGTCCCGCGGTCGGCAAGACTCTCTTCGACATCATGCAGTCGCTGCCACCGACCGACGTCGAGCTGGGCTCGATGGTCAGCCTCGGGTTTGGGACCAACGGCATGCGCGACGTCGTCATCTACAACAAGGCCTTACTGCCGAAGGTGTACATCCCGATCCATCAGACCAACGCCGCGCTGCCGACCTCATCGCTCGAGTTCAAGGTCTCGTACCTCGCGCAGCTCGACCTGATGCTCAATCCGGCGGTGGCGAATCCTGACTACTACTTCCTGCCCAAGGAGCTACGGCCGGAGGCGCGCTGGATGGTCGATCCCGACGACTATCTCAAGCCGCTGGTTTACGACCCGAAGGACCAACGGTGGTCGAAGCCGGCCGGACGCGCTGCCGTGGGCGCCTGCAACTGAATCAGCGACCGACAGCAGCAAGAGGTACTCATGCACATGACGGCGATTCGCTGCCTCATCGTTGCGCTGGCGTGCAGCGCGTCGCTATCCGCGCTCGGGCAGACCCATCCCATGCCGAGCGCCTCCGAGTACAGCGCGTCGATATTGCCTTCGCGGGACGACGTGGTGTCGTGGAAGACACTGAGCCATGTGCGGCTTGTGAAGGAAAACGGCGGCCTGGTCATGAATTTCAGTGACGAAATTCTTGGACTCGATCAGAAGGAGCTGCGTGTACAGGGCTTCATGATTCCCCTGGGAACCGGTCAGGAGCAGACGCACTTCCTGCTGTCGGCGGTCCCGCCGTCGTGTCCGTTCTGCGTACCGGCAGTTGCGTATGAAATCGTCGAGGTGCGTTCCGGCAAGCCGGTGGCTTATGGCTTCGAGCCCATCGTCG
>VBCL01000320.1:0-3280 GCA_005888865.1 Betaproteobacteria bacterium
TTCCTGCCGATGCGCTTGGCCTGCGCGTCGCGCGCATCGGGCGGGGGCGGCTTGTCCGAATACACGACCCGCCCATCGGGGTCGACGTAGCGATACACCTGCTGCGTCTGCGCCATCGCGATCGTGCTGACCGCGAGGCACAGCAACGCGAGCACCCCCAAGGGTGCCGGCCGGATGCTGGCGACTGTCATGACACCCCCTCCGAGGTTGTTATGACGCTGACATCCCATTATGCCTTAACAGGGCGTCGATTTGTGGCGGCCTGCCCCGAAAGGCCACGAACGACTCCAGCGCCGGCCGGCTTCCGCCGCGGGCGAGGACCTCGTCCCGGAACCGGGCGCCGGCTTCCGGCGCCAGCACACCCTGTTCCTCGAACAAGCTGTAGGCGTCAGCCGAGAGCACCTCCGCCCACTTGTAGCTGTAATACCCGGCCGCGTAGCCGCCGGCGAAGACGTGGCTGAAGCTGTTGGGCGCGCGATCGTAGTCCGGCCACGGCACCACCGCCACCTCGTGGCGGATCGCCCGCAGCAGATCGAGCGGCGTGCGGCCCGCGTCGGCATCGAAATCGCAGTGCAGGTGCATGTCGAACAACGCCAGCTCGAGCTGGCGCACGAGCTGCAAACCGCTCTGGAAATTCCTGGCCGCGAGCATGCGATCGAACAGCGCCCGCGGAAGCGGCTCGCCGGTGTCGACGTGCGCACTCATGTGGCGCAGCACATCCCATTCCCAGCAGAAGTTTTCCATGAACTGGCTCGGCAGCTCGACCGCGTCCCATTCCACCCCTTCGAGCCCCGACACGCCAGGCACGTCGATCTGCGTGAGCAGCAGGTTCAAGCCGTGACCGAACTCATGGAACAGCGTCTGCACCTCGTCGTGCGTGAACAGCGCGGGCCGCGGCCTGCCGTTCTGCACGACCGGTGCGGAAAAATTGCAGGTGAGATACGCGACCGGATGCTGCACGCGTGCGCCGTGGCGGCGGCGGTTGATCGCATTGTCCATCCAGGCGCCGCCACGCTTGTGAGGCCGGGCATAGAGGTCGAGGTAGAACTGACCGACCAGTGTTTGCGTCGCGTCGCGCACGTCGAAGAAACGCACTGTCGGATGCCATATCGGCGCCGAGGACTCGTGGATCTGCACACCGAAGATGGTCTCGACCACCCGGAACATCCCGGCGAGCACACGATCTTCCGGAAAGTATTGCTTCACTTCCTGGTCCGAGAAGCTGTAGCGCGACTGGCGGAGTTTCTCGGACGCGTAAGGAACGTCCCGCGCGGCGAGCGTGTCGAGGCCGAGCTCGGCGCGCGCGAACGCGGTGAGCTCGACCATGTCGCGCTCGGCGTACGGTTTGCCGCGCACCGCGAGATCGCCGAGGAACGCGAGCACCTCGGCCGGCGTGCGCGCCATCTTCGGGACCAGCGAGAGCTCCGCGAAGTTGACGTAACCCAGAAGCTGCGCGGCCTCGCGGCGAAGCTCCAGGATGCGTCGAATCACCTCGGTATTGTCCCATTCGGGCTTGCCGAATTCGCTGGCGCGCACCGCGGATGCGCGGTAGAGCGTTTCGCGCAACGCACACTGCAGCACGGGTTGATAACAGGGCATGCGCAGGGTGAGCTTCCATCCCGCTCGCCCGTCCTGCTCGGCGGCCTCTCGCGCCGCGGCGAGGACGTCCTCGGGCACCCCCGCCAGCTTCGTCGCGTCCTCGACGTACAAGCCGTAGTCGTTGGTCGCATCGAGCACGTTGTCTTCGAAGCGCGCGGCGAGGCTCGCGAGCTCCTCCTCAACCGCCTTGAACCGCGCCTTGGCGGCCGCATCGAGCTCGGCGCCGGAAAGCCGGAAATCGCGCAGCTCGTTTTCGATGAGCCTGCGCCTGGCCCGCTCGAGCTCGCCAAAACCGGGCGCCGCGGCCAGTGCGCGGTAGCCCGCAAACAGCCGCTCGTCCTGGCCGAACTCCATGTGGAACGTCGTGACCTTGGGCAGGTTCGCGTTGTAGGCCTCGCGCAGCGCCACGGTATTGACGACCGCATTGAGGTGCCCGACCTGTCCCCAGGCGCGGTCGAGCCGGTCATGCGTGGCGGCGAGCGGCTCGACGAAGGTCTCCCAGGTGGGCGTCCCGGCATTCCCGGCGACGTTCTCGATCGTTGTCCGGGCCTCGGCGAGGAGCGCGTCGACCGCGGGACCGACGTGCTCCGGCGAAATTTCGCGGAAGCGCGGAAGGCCTTCGAAATCGAGCAACGGATTGGCCGGGATCGATTCGGGCGAAGCATTCATCGCGAGGTTCTTTCCTGATGCAGCGTCCGATCGAGACGATCGAGATCCGCGGTGGTGCCGACGTTGGACCAGAAACCGGTATAAAGCTCGCCGCTGGCCCAGCCTCGAGCGATCCAGGTGCGATACAGCGGCAGCATTTGGAGCTTTACACCGCGAGGCAGTTCCGCGAAGAGGGCGGTACGGTACAGCGCGATGTTGCCGTAGGTCCAGCGCATCGCGCCGTCGAGCACGAGCTGCCCATCGACGAGCCCGAAGTCGCCCGCGGCATGGTACGCGGGGTTGGGCACCATGACCATGTGCAGATGCGGCGGCGCGGCATGCCCGGCCATCGTCGCGGCGCGTTGGTGCAATGCCGTGTAGTCGTAGTCGGTGTAGACGTCGCCACTGACGATGAGCGCGACCGTGTCGCCGAGCAACGGCAACGCGGTGGCGATGCCGCCCGCGACTTCGAGCGGCTCGGGTTCGCGGGAATAGCGGATCGTGCAATCGAAGCGCGCGCCGTCGCCGAGCCTCTCGACGATCATCTCGCCGCGGTGCGCGACGTTGACGACAAGCTCGGTGAAGCCCGCCGCCGCCAGCCGCTCGATCTGCCAGACGATCAGTGGCTTGCCGCCGACTTCGAGCAGCGGTTTCGGCGTGGTGTCGGACAGCGGGCGCATCCGCTCTCCGCGCCCGGCGGCGAGGATCATCGCCTTCATCGAAGTGCCTGGCGAGTCAGAACGTGTACCCGGCGACCGGCTGACGCTCCGCGAGCGCGTCGAGAAGGCGGAGCAGAGGCGCGAGGTCGCGATAGCGAGCGCAGGCGCCTCGAAGGTAACCCATCACCCGCGGCATTTCCTTCAGATAACCGTCCTTGCCGTCGCGATGGAAGAGGCGCGCAAAAATGCCGAGCACCTTGAGCTGTCGCTGCACGCCCATCCATTCGAAGTCGCGCCAGAACTCGGCGAAGTCCCCACCCACCGGAAGCCCGGCCGCGCGCGCGCTCTGCCAGTAGCGCACGGCCCAGTCGATC